>OMXA01000040.1 GCA_900314905.1 uncultured Erysipelotrichaceae bacterium | reverse complement strand
AGGCTCTTCTTCTGACCAGATGGTTTCAGAAAAGCCAGCGCATCCTCCCCTGGCGGAATACCGGAAACCCTTATGACGTCTGGCTGAGTGAGATCATGCTGCAGCAGACCAGGGTCGAGTTCGTAAAAGAACGCTTCATTCAGTTCCAAAAAGAGCTGCCGGATATCTCTGCCCTTGCGGAATGCGATGACGACAGGCTGATGAAGCTCTGGGAAGGTATGGGCTATTACAGCCGGGCAAGAAATCTGAAGAAATGTGCCCAGGCAGTCATGAAAGACTATGAGGGAGTTCTGCCTTCAGATCCTCAGAAGCTGAGAAAACTGCCCGGAATCGGCCCATATACATCCGGAGCGATTGCCGCGATTGCTTATGGAATTCCAGTGCCGGCTGTCGATGGAAATGTTCTGCGAGTGCTGGCAAGGCTGTTCTCTGATCCTTCCGATATCCGGAATCAGGAAACCAGGAAGTCATATGAATCAGTGATTTCTGCATTCTATGAAAAACACCTTTCCGAAGCAGAAAGCGCAGATCCGGGTTTTGTCTCCCGTTTCACCCAGGGATTGATGGAACTCGGTGCGCTGGTCTGTGTTCCGAATGGAGAACCGCATTGTCAGATCTGCCCCTGGAACAGTTTCTGCAGAGCACATCTGGAACAGCGCACCAAAGATATTCCATTCCGGAGTGCTCTGAAACAGCGGAAAATCGTGAAACGGACCGTGCTTGTCATCCGGGATGGCGAGAGATTTCTGCTGAAGAAGCGTCCAGAGCAAGGCCTGCTGGCCGGATTATATGAGTTTCCCGGTATGGAGGAATGGCTGGATGCCGAACAGGCTGCAGCCGCCGCTGAAGAACTATTTCATGTGCTGCCGCTGCGGATCCGGAGACTGCCGGACTCAAAGCATCTCTTCACGCATCTGGAATGGGATATGCGCGCATATGAGATCCAGATCGCGGATCTGAGCACCATGGACACAGAGAACTGTCTGCTTCTTACAGAAAAGGAACTTGCTGAGACAGCAGTTCCTTCTGCATTCAAGGCAATCAAAGCCTGGTATTCGCTTTAGTGCCGGAAGCGGGCAAGGATATTGCTGAAGAATCCGTTGCTGCTTTTCTCTGCTTCCTTTACCTGAGGTGTTACCTTCTGCGGCTTGATATCCATCTTATCGGCCATCGTCTGCCGGCGGTAGCTCTTCTTCTTTCTGGCCTGGCTGTTTCCGGAGTGTTCCTGATTTCTCGAAACAGGCTGTTTTGACGGCTGAGCTTTCTGATTCGCCGTTGCGGAATGATGCTGCTTCTGGTCAGAAGAATGATTCTTCCGGTTCTGATGCGTATGATCAGATTTCTTCGGCTGGCTCTGCTTCTCTGAAGAAGGCTTCCCATCCTGTTTCTTCATGGCCGCCGGCTTTGTTTCCTTTTTCTTTGAAGGCTTGTTTCCGGAATGTGACCGCTGGGTGGATGGTTTATGATCCTGATGCTGCTTTCGGGCAGGAGCTTTTTCTTCTGTCTTCTCTGCCGATGCCGGGCTGGTCTCGGAAAGCGGGCTGCCGTTCTCCTTCGTCCACATTGCCGAGTTGTCACCGCCTCTGTGGAGCAGGAACTGAGCTGCGGTATTCAGATCATGGAATCGGTAGTTTTTCTCGAACTGAATTCTTCCGGTCTCGGTTTCGCTGAGAATTCCTTTCTCACTCATATCGCGGAACAAAGAGCACATAGACTTCATTTCCTGAGGTCCATAGGCTTTCATGGTTGTCCCGGCGAGGATTTCAATGCACTGCGGGTTCACGTAGAGTGCCCGCGCATTGACCGTCGGAGCAGTGAGTATGATTACGTTGTCATTTTTAGTCATTTCAATCGATGCCTTTCCTGGTTCATAGGGATAAATTGCGATGATCTGATCTGCCATTTCATCGCAGCGGTTCAGAATGTCTCTGACCGTCCATGTGTCTTTCTTCAGAAGTTCCGTATTCATGCGAATATGAAGCGTCTTCGAAAGGACGGACTTCTTGAATGCGAAATCCTGGTTGCCCATCCGGGTATTGTCATACTCTGCGCAGAGAGTGAGATTGCCGATCAGATTGGCATAGAATGCGTATTCTTCTTCATCCCTTGCACCGCTGTGCTTCTTCCACCAGGCATCCGGATGCTGGGGCATGATGTGCTCGATATTCAGCGCAGAAGTATCCACTTCTGCCGTTGCCCCATAGTGCTCAATCCGCTCCAGAACCGGACGTATGCACATCAGAGAATATGCATTGACTTCCCTCAGGCAGCTGCGCAGCTGACTGTCGGTAGGCATAGCAAGCGCTTTGCCCCGGTTGTTGTTGACGAGGAATACACGCGTGATTTCCATGAGATTCTGATGCGTCTTCTGCCAGCTGTTGAGAACAGAGCGAAGCAGCTGCGGAAAATACCTGCTGAGTGAACCGCTGTCCATCCCGCAGAGGGATCTCCTCATCAGATAGGTATCCAGAAGACGGATCAGATCCATCAGAGTCCTGAGATCAAGTTTTCCCTCTTCATGGAGGCTGAACATGCCCATCAGAAAGGGAGCAGGAACCCTTGTCTCATTCCTGCGGAAATTCTTCAGCACTGCCTCCAGCTCCGCTTCCTCTGCAGGTCCATTCAGGATTGCATGGTAATAGCGGCAGAAGCGGTTGATTTCACGGAGCTTGGTCTCCTTATCTGCTTCCGAAGCATTCCAGAAATCCTTGAACCCCTCATACACGTCTCTGCGATTGAGCAGCTCATATGTTCTGGATGCGAGGTAATACCGGAAGAACTCTTCCAGTTTATGAGAATCCGGCATCATCTGTTCCAGTGGCTGCCAGTACATGCGGTAATTCCGTTCCTGAACTTCACTGGTATCATTCATCAGGATATAGTTCCGGATCATATCTGCAGAAGTCAACGGAGCTCCCGTGCTGTTGATCGACTCAAAGATCTGCTGTGCATTGTCCTGATCAGAAAGCGGAAAAGCCAGAATATCCATTCTTCCCAGCGTATCCAGAATCTCTGCCAGAGAATACTTCTCAGCAGCTTTTTCAATTCTTCCGTAGATATAATCGTAATTCCGATAGACAGAAGTCTCCCTCTCTTTTTTCGTCAGATCGGTCCAGCTGCCATAGACTAACTTGGCATAGACATCATCTTCCGAGACTGCAGGCTTCAGACGCAGCCGCGCTTCTTTCGAGGCATGGCGATTATAGAGATAATAGTCATCAATCATCCCCTCAATCTCCGCGTCCTTCCGCTCATGGGCTGCCCGCTTGAGGCAGAGCAGGAAGATGAAGGAGGTCGTCAGGCGCTGCTGTCCGTCCACGATCTGAATTTCTTTGTACATCGCGCCGAGATCCGACTCTGAATAAATCAGAATGCCGAGGAAATGATTCCGGCTGCGGTCCGCAAGCAGATCTTCAAGGTCATTCATGAAACGAGCAGTCTCGCCAGAAGGATTCCAGGAATAATTCCTCTGATATACCGGAATCACGAGCTGACTGCCCATCATCGATTTAATAAAGTCAGACATGGTTGTTCTGACTGGCTGTTTGATCATTCTTCTATTCCTTTCGAAGCGAAGTTATCATATCACAGACCTGCCCGGGTGTCTGCGCGGCGATTCTGCTCTATTCAGGCTTTATCTTTCAGAGAATCATCAGAACTCAGGATGCTTTCATGAAACTTTTTGAATTTTCTGTTGTTTTCCGAAATCCGTTATGATACTATACATGAGCAGTCGCTCTGGCGAGTTGGTGAAGCGGCTTAACACACCGCCCTTTCACGGCGGCATTCACGGGTCCGAATCCCGTACTCGTCACCATTGGTTTTAGGGGTGTCGTACAATGGTAGTACATCGGTCTCCAAAACCGCTAATGGGAGTTCGATTCTCTCCACCCCTGCCTTATCTGGAAAAGTCGAACACGATTCAGCGAATGATGTGCGGCTTACTCCGATACACTGTGCCTCGTATGAGGCTTTTTTTATTGTCTGCTCAGAAAAGAAAGAGGAGAAACAGCATTGCACTGCTTCTCCTCTTGTTCCTGTTCAGGCTGCTTTCTTCACATCCTTGAAATCGCTGCCATTGGTCAGCACGACAATCACGGTATCCGGATGACCGGCTTCCTTGATCTTCTTGCGATCAAACTGCAGCAGTTCCTGACCAGCGCTGACTTTGTCGCCCTGCTTGACAAATGCCTTGAAGCCATCGCCATTCATATTGACCGTATCCACCCCGACATGAATCAGGACTTCCATGCCGGAATCCGATTTCAAGCCAACCGCATGATTGGTCGGGAATACCATGACCACTTCGCCGTCAAACGGCGCATAGACAACATCATCAGCAACTTCAATTCCGATAGACGGGCCCATCGCTTCTCCGGCAAATACTGCATCCGGAATTTCCGATGCCGGAATGATTCTGCCATTCACCGGAGACAGAACAACACCTGCTTCTGTGCTGATTGCAGTTTCCTTCGGGGCTTCTGCTTTTTCAAACGCTGCAGTTTCAGCAGCAGTGCCTTCTGCTTCCACCGCGCCAGCTTCTGCATCTTCTTTCCAGAGGATATTCGTAAGAACGAACGCCAGACCGCCGGAAATAGCCAGAAGGATTGTATAGACCAGCGCATTGTTGATCGTGAGATAGCCTGGGATTCCGGTTACGCCATATGCCGTAGCACCGATCCCGGAGAATGCCGCAAACAGAGAGCCGACAGCACCTGCGATCATTGCCGCAATGAACGGCTTGAACAGGCGCATATTGACACCGAAGATTGCCGGTTCCGTGATTCCTAACGCCGCCGAAAGCGAAGAAGGAACTGCAACGGACTTCATCTTTCCATTCTTCGTCTTGAGACCGACCGCAAGGCAGGCACCGAACTGGGCAAAGTTGGCAGCAGAAGCAATCGGCATCCATGTATTCAGACCGCCGGATGCCAGCATGCCCGCTTCGATGATGTTATACATGTGGTGAAGACCCATCACGACAGTCCACGGATACAGCGCACCCATTGCCGCTGCTCCGAATGGATTCTTGACCAGGACCTGGGCACCGGCAAGCACCCAGTTTTCAAGCTGTGCGAAAATCGGTCCGATGACAATGAACGTCAGGAGTGCCGTGACCAGCACGGTGACCAGCGGGACCACGAAGAGATCCAGCATTTCCGGAACCTTCTTGTGGAGTCTCTGCTCCAGCTTGGACATGAACCAGACTGATATGATGACCGGAATGACGTGTCCCTGATAGCCCACCTGGCGGACTGAGAAGCCGAACAGATTCCAGGTCGGAATCGCACCTTCATAGCTTGCCACAGACCATGCATTCACCAGATTGGAATGGATCATCAGAAGACCGATGACCGCACCCAGATACACGTTGCCGCCGAAGACCTTTGCCGCGGAAACCGCAACGATGACCGGCAGATAAGCAAATGCGGTATTCGCCACCATATCAAGGAAGCCATACCAGTCACTCGACGCAAATCCCGGAACCGCCTTGCCGAGTGCTTCGACAAGACCCATCATGAGACCGGAAGCTACGATGGCAGGCAGAATCGGCACGAATACATCGCCAAGTGCCTTGAGCATCTGCTTCCAGACCGGCATCTGCGCTGCAGCAGCTGCTTTCACATCCTCTTTTGTCGCCGCTGAAAGGCCGGTAATCGCAAGAAACTCATCATAAACCTTATTGACGGTTCCTGTTCCGATGATCAGCTGAAGCTGACCATTTGAAGAGAAGACTCCTTTGACGCCTTCCACATTTTCCAGTGCTTTGACATCAACCTTGCTGTTATCCACAATCGCAAGGCGGAGCCGTGTCGCGCAATGTGCTGCCGAAGCGATGTTGTCTTTTCCGCCCAGATGGCTGTAAATCTCTTCCGCGCACTTCCGATAATCCAATGCCATACCCTTTTCTTCTTCTCCCCTCGTTGCTTATAATCCGCTTCCGTCCAGAAGTCCAAGCATCAGAAATCCTTTTTCAAGCCCGTCTTCTTCCACGGAAGGAACTACCACATTGCTGATCTTCTTCAGAGCCTCCGCCCCGTTTGCCATGCAGACGGATGTACCGACCGTCTGGATCATCGCCAGATCATTCATGGAATCTCCGAATCCGTATGTATCACTAAGCGGTATCTGAAGTGCATCCGCAATCTTCCGGATTCCAGTTCCTTTATCAAACGCACGATTGATCAGCTCTCCATTCTGACACCTGCCATGTGCCTTGACTTCCTGGATCACGAAATCAAATTCAACACCGAGCTCACGCTTCGGCTCCTCCAGCTGCGATGCACTCTGGCACATGATCACGACCTTATAAACAGGAGCGCCATCATATTCCTTCATCGGCCGGATCGAAAGCGATTCTGATAACGCCTTTCGCCACCTCTCAATTTCAGAATTATCTGCATCCGCGTTCTTCAGGAAGTCACCCAGATTCTCATCTCCGTAGGTTGCGTCCTTCGCTTCAATCGTGCAGAACACTCCGTTCTTATGAAGCACCGCCAGGCTCCTGTTCAGCTGTTCGTCTGTCATCGGGTGATCATAGATCACCTTGTCTTCCAGCGTGACATATCCGCCAGCCGAGGCAACCATGCCATCAAACTGATACTTCAGTACCGGTTTCAGCATTGCATAATTCCGTCCTGTGCAGAGAAATACCCGATTGCCGAGATCTCTGGTTCTGCGGATTGCCCGCAGAGCACTCTCCGGCGGAGTATTCGATCCAGCCGGAGTCAGAGTCCCGTCAATATCCAGGAAGATGAGTTTCATTCGCTTCCTCCTATCTGATCCAGGCAGACTCCCAATGCGGTCTGCCGTTCCTGCTTATCTTAATTATACGTTAGGAGGAAAGCCCTTACACTCAGAAAAATGAATTTCGGTACAGAAATTTTCCGATTGCGAAACACTTCATGAAAAAAAAGCAGAGAGACCTTATGCTCTCTGCTGAAGAGCATTTCCAACGACAGACAATACCAAGAAATCTGCACAGAGGAAATGCGGGAGATACCGCTGCGAGGAACATTTCCATGCCGTTCTGCATCAGCGGCCGGCAACCGCAAGAATTCCGATCGTTTCAGGAATCACAATTCCATCCGGAAAAGCAGAATCAGCTCTGACAATGGTTCTTTCATTCCATGCTGTTCCAAATGACTTCCAAGCCACTCGATACGTTTGATTAGTGGCAGCGCATACTCCGTCTATAGCAGCGCAAGCTGTTCAGGCGGGGTTAGCCGACCTTCTTCTGCCCGCAGGGCGGCGATAGCCTTCGTTATCGCGTTTTCCCTCCTGCTTCTGCAGCAGGCTCAGTCTCTATGCTTTCTTTCTGCGATCCATTGCCTGTGCCGCAAACAGAGCAATCAGGATGATCACCATGGAAACCACGGCAATCGTCTGAACTGCATCGCTGGAATTGGTTCCCAGAACCGCAGAGCCATCCGCATCCGTCACCGGGACCAGCAAGTCGCCATTTACATCACGCAAGCAGAGGACCGGAGACATGTCAGCCTGCGAAACGGCATAGACATGTGAAGAATTCTGCAGAGCTGCCGGGAGCTGTTCTTTCGCAATGCGCACACGGTACAGATTATCTGAATTCAGCACGGCTGCCTCAGAAGAAAAATCAAAAGCCGCGGTATTCTTTTCCTTGATGCCAAGATCGGAAGAAATCAGCGCATTGAGAAGATCGCTGTCAGCTGATTCCGAAGCAGCTGCTTCCGCATCCGAAATCACCGTGATTCTTCCATCTCCATAAGGATTGCTGTAGAGATCAGGGACCTGCTCATTTTCCAGTGACCTGAAGTAGCTGCACATCAGTTCCACATCAATGACATTGTCATCCCCGTTCACGATGCTTTCATCATTCTGGAACATCGTCATGCCATCTCCGCACTGAGTATAGTAGTAATCATTGATCACCAGCAGATATTCCTTTTCCAGGTCTACCGGCTCATTGCCGATCAGCACATTGCTTACCCGATAGTCCCCGTTTTCATAAGAACCATCTACCCCTAAGAACATGCCCTGGCTGTCTTCCTGAACCTTGCTCTCTTTCGAGAGATCAATCTGATAGCTCAGATTTCCGCCGATCATGAAGCCGCCGCATTCTTCCGGAGATTTCCGTGCTCCCATCTCCAGACAGTCGACAATCTGCTGTCCGGTCGCCTTGATTTCCGTCACATGGGTATACCACGGAAATACCGTAAGCACGCTTGTATAGGTCACATCTCCTGCTTCGATATCTGCCCGGATCGAGCCCCCATTCAGCAGAGACAGATCCGCCGGTTCAAATCCTTCCAGATTGCTGGATGCCCAGACATATCCATCTGTCAGGAAGTCTGCCATATTGCAATCTCTGGTTCTGACCAGGCGGACGCTGCTATCTTCCGGATCATAGATCTTCAGATCAAAATCCGTATGTCCGACCACCTCAGCAAGATATGCATACTCCGCTTCTGCATCAGAGACTTCCGCAGCCATATTCCGATATGCCTCGCTGTCCTTTTCCGCATCCGTGATCGTATCAATCAAGCGGCTTTCGGCTGATGTGATTCTGCCGTCCGAAACGGTCAGCTTCAGACATCCGATATTCTCCAGCTTGGTGCCGGTACTGCTCAGAAGAACCTCTTCGCCATCTTTATTTTCAATCTGTTCGCCCTCAATGACAGAATGTGCATGCCCGTCCAGGAACACATCGATTCCATTCGTATGCTCTATGATTTCCGGGCTGGACCAGCCATCCGTGACTCCCTCGTCACCAATATGGCCAAGAACGATGACATAATCCGCTTCTGTTCTCGCTTCATCCACAGTATTCTGAATAAACGAATAGAAGTCTTCCGGAGTATCCGCCTGGAACGAATAACGATAGGTCTGCCCATCGTCTTCCATGAAGTACTTCGGAGTTCCCTTGGAGATCGATTCCGGAGTATCCAGGCCGACAAATGCAATTTTCACTTCGCTGCCGCCGACTTCAAAAGACCTGACATCATATCCTTTCTCAAAGACCGGATTGCCATCCATATCCGTGAAATTTGCACAGATATACTCCAGGCCAGGATGGTTCTTCACTTCCTCCAGGAACGTATCCACACCGAAATCAAACTCATGGTTTCCTGGAATGCAGAGGTCATAGCCAAGCTTTTCCATCAGATCCATGGAGACTGTCCCATCAGACAGCGTATCAAACACCGAACCCTGAATCGAATCGCCGTTGTCTGCCAGAAGAACTCCGGCAGCCTGCTCTTCTGCTTCTGAGCGGACCGCCGCCACTCCGGCATAGCCCAGGGAAGACGACGTTCCCGTAAGCACTGCATTGTCCGAAATTCCTCCATGCACATCATTGGTATAGAGCACAATGATGTCCGAAGCGCCTGCCCCGATGTCACCGAAGGCTGTGCCAGCCGCCTGCACCGGCTGCAGACATAATCCGAATGATGCAGACAGGGCAAGCAGAAAACCAGTAAATCGTTTCATTATATTTTCCTCCCATACAGAAATCACTGCAGGCAGTATGTCTCCTCCTTTCTGCTGATCATTTTTCTTCTGCACTGCAATTCTGTAATTTCAGTATAGTAATTTACGCAGACTTTACAATTGTCCGATAGAGACAGAAAACGCTATCTGTACAGATAGCGCTCAGTTCGTATTCTTCTTGGGTCTGATTCTCAATGGCCTGATCCGCTTCAGCACCAGTCCGGCAACATAGCCAGTCAGGATTCCGGTCGGAATCGAGCCCAGCAGAAGATAAGGAAGCAGCACTGCAATGCCCGGCTGCATATAGAACAGCATAACCACGAAGACCTGGCCGACAGAATGGGCGATCGACATCAGCACAGACGTAAACATCAGCGAAGAATCCATCCGGTCCAAGAGAATCAGCACCAGGCTTGAAAGCAGCACGCCGCCGGCACTGATCCAGAAGGTGCTCCCGAAGATCGTTCCTCTCAGCAGATTGCCGATGACCACCCGCATGATATTGACGATGATCATATCTTTCACGCCAAGCAGGCGGATCGCAATCAGAGCAACGATATTCGCCAGGCCGATTCTCAGCACGCCGATGATCGGACCGATATAGATGGACTCAGCCAGATTCAGCACGATGGCCATCGCACTGAGCAGAGCCAGGTAAGTGAAATGGCGATTCTTATCGATCGTCATTTTGCCTCAGACTCCTCGGGATAGATGATGATATTGTTCGGAAGGCATGTAATCGGAATCGGATCATCCACCGATGCCCAGCCCATGCTTGCGCAGATATGGTTCGGGCATTTCTCATTGATGACTCTCCATCTGCCATCCTTGACCTCTACCTGCAAGCCGCCAGTATCTCCATCAACGGAATAAATTGCGTCCACATCCGGATCAAATTCCTGAACAATCGTATTTCCATGCTGAATCGCTACCTTAGTTCCGGACGATTCCGCCGGGGCATTCCGGTTCAGCACCACCAGTGCAATCAGAGCTCCTGCAGCGATCAGAATCAGTATCCACAGTTCTTTTTTCTTCATAGTGAACGCATTATATCATCACTTCAGAAGGGAAACAATGATCTAGCTTATCCGTTGCCAACCATGCGATCAGCCTTGTTTTCAGCCTTCAGAATCGCGTCCATGCCCTCTGCATAGCCAGCCCAGCCATGTCCCTTGATCTGAGCCAGGCAATAAGGCGCCTCATAGGAAATATGACGGAACTCTTCCCTGCTGCTTATATCCGTGATATGGACTTCTACCACCGGAAGAGGGGCAACTGCCTTCACCGCATCCGCCAGCGCAATGCTGGTATGCGTATAAGCACCAGGATTGATCACCACTCCGAGCAGATGCGAAAAATAAGCCTCCTGGATCCAGTCCACCAGATCCCCTTCATGGTTGGACTGCCGGCAGTCTGCCTCGATTCCCCGCTTCCTCGCTTCTTCCTTCAGAAAAGCAGTCAGGTCCTCATAACTTCCTTTCCCATAGAGATTCTTCTCCCGGATGCCGAGCATATTCAGATTCGGCCCATTCAGAATCATGATCTTCTTCATCTGTCAAAGCACTTCCTTCTCTTCGTCGACTGTATCATCTTCTGCTTCATGCTTTCCGTATCTTCTTCCTCAATCATCTTCCGGAACGTCATCAGCTCTTCCTCAAAGGCATCGATTTCCGAAATCAGATAATCCTTGTTCAGGATGAACAGCTCCGGCCACATATTCTCATTGATCTTTGCAATCCTGGTCAGATCCCTGAACGAGTCTCCGGTATACTGCGCCAGATGCGTATTGTCATTTGCATTCATCAGGCACACCGCAATCACATGCGTCAGCTGCGACAGATAGCCGATCATCTGATCATGTTCTTCCGGGCTCAGGACCGCAATATGATGAAACTGCAGAATCTCCGCAAGCTGTCTTGCGGATGCGATTGCGGATTCTGTATTTTCCCTGGTCGGCACAATCAGAAAATTCGCCTGCCGGAAGCGATCCGCATCACTGTAGGCAATTCCTCTGAACTCTCTTCCAGCCATCGGATGGCAGGCAATATACTCCACGTCCTTCCGAAGGATCCGGTTCACTTCTTCAATGACCTTTCGCTTGATACCCGTCACATCCGTGATCAGGCAGCCTGGCTTCAGCTCCTGCTGATGCTCGGCAATCCATGAAACAAAGACATGCGGATAAAGCGCAAAGATCACAAGATCGCTGCCCCGCACCAGCGAAGCATCCGTTCCGCCTTCTTCAATCCAGTCTTTCTTCCTTGCATATTCGACTGCCTGGGGATCGATGTCAATTCCTCTGACCCGATACCCTTCTCTGCGAAGACCTTGTGCATAGCTGCCGCCCAGCAGTCCGAGACCGACAATTGTAATGACAGTATTCTGTGTGATCATACCTGTTCCACCCTGACACCCGCTTTCTTCAGATCCTCAAAGAACTCCGGGTAGCTCTTATTTACTGCTTCTGCGCCATCGATTTCAACCGGAGAATCCGCAGTGCATGCAAGAACTGCAAGCGCCATGACAATCCGATGATCATTGTGACCATTCAGAAGAACCCCTCCGGAAATCTTCGCCTTTCCGGAAACCACAGCAGAATCTTCCTGACTGTGCATGATTGCCCCAAGCTTCCTCAGCTCTTCTTCCATGGCCGCAATCCGATCGCTTTCCTTGATGCGAAGACGGCCGGCATGAATGAACTCTGTCGTCCCCTCTGCCTGTGCTGCCGCCGCAAACAATACCGGTCCGAGATCCGGGCAGTTTTCAAGGTCAATCATTGTTCCATGCAGAACCGATGGTTCTGCAGTCACGAGATCTCCATCCTCTCTCAGGTTCCCGCCCATCTTCCTGAGGATGCTCAGCATGGCATGGTCCCCCTGCATGCTTGCAGGATTGAGACCATGAATGCATACCGGCTGGTCCGTGATCACGCCGAGTGTCTCGAAGAATGCTGCCTGGGAATCATCGCCTTCTACCGTACGCTCGCAAGGGAGATAGTGCTGATTACCGGGGATACGGATTTCAGCACCATCATCCAGGATCCGGATCCCGGATCCTTTCAGAATCTGCTCCGTAAGCAGGACATAAGAACGGGACTCATACGGCGGAAGAATCCGGATCACGGAGTCCTCTTCCGCAAGGGGAAGCGTGAACAGAAGCCCGGTGATGAACTGCGAGGAGACATCTCCCTTCAGCACATATTCTCCGCCAGGCAGAGGTCCCCGCACCCGCAGGAATTCTCCATCTTTTTCAAACTGCAGCCCTTTTCTGCAAAACAGGTCTTCATAGACGGACTGCGGCCGCTGCATCAGCTTGCCATGTCCGGTAAATGTCACGGTCCTTCCGGTCATTGCCGCAATCGGGATCAGAAAGCGCAGGGTGCTGCCTGATTCTCCGCAATCCAGCACGGAACCATCATAGGCAGACCAGTCTCTGATACCAGTGACAGAAAGCCCGTCTCGTTTTTTCTCGAAAGCCGCTCCAAGTGCCTTCAGACACCGCAGTGTCGCTTCCGTATCCTGATTGCCAGCGACATGATGCAGCACAGAAGTTCCCTTTGCCAGCGCCGCTGAAATCAGAACCCGATGCGACAGCGACTTGCTTGCCGGAATCGTCACTTCTCCTCCTGAAATTCTTCCAGGAAAGATCTTCACTCTCATCGGATGCTTCTCCCGACTGCCTCTGCAACCTTCTTCGCGCTGCTGACCAGATGCGCGAACTTCTCCGGCTTCAGAGACTGCGCGCCATCAGACATTGCCTGATCCGGGTGGTTATGGCATTCGATGATGAGGCCATCGCATCCCGCAGCGATCGCCGCAAGCGAAACTGGTTCGATCAGCTTCCAGTCACCGGAAGAATGAGAAGGATCAATCACGATCGGCAGATGCGTCCGTTCCCGCAGAATCGGCACCACTGCCAGATCCATCGTATTGCGTGTGTACTTCTCATAGGTGCGGATCCCGCGCTCGCAGAAGATGACATTCGGGTTGCCGCTGGCCATGATATACTCTGCACTCATGATCCATTCTTCAATCGTTGCCGACATTCCCCGCTTCAGGAGAACTGGTTTCTTCGTGCGTCCGACTGCCTTCAGGAGATCGAAGTTCTGCATATTTCTCGCGCCGATCTGCAGCACATCCACGTATTTTGAAAACTCATCCAGCTTATCCGCAGACATGATTTCCGAGACAACGGGCATGCCGTTCTTCTGGCCTGCTTCATAGAGATCCAGGATTCCTTCATGGCCAAGCCCCTGGAACGAATACGGTGACGTACGCGGCTTATAAGCACCGCCGCGCAGCACGTTCGCGCCTGCCGCGTGAACTTCTTCTGCAATCTCTTCTACTTCCTTCTTTCCTTCGACCGCACAGGGTCCTGCCATCAGCACGATCGGCTGTCCATTTCCGATCCTGATGCCATGGCCAAGATCCACAATCGTATCCTGGGGATGGAACATGCGATTGGCAAGCTTGTACGGAGCCTGGACACGCTGAACGTTCTCCACCCACTCATTTGCCTGGATCAGACGTTCATCCAGTCTGGTCGTATCTCCGACTAAGCCCCATACATTCCAGTTTTCTCCCTGGATGATGCTGACCTGCAGTCCCTTATCCTCAAACTGCTTATGCAGCTTCTCGATTTCTTCCTGGGGTGCGTTCTTCTTAAGGGTGATGATCATATGGTTTCCTCCATTGCCTTTCTGATCTGTTCCATCGTTTCGTTCACGGAGCCTGAATTCTCAATCCGTACATCCGCATAGCGCTCATAGTCGGGCCTGCGCGCTTCATAGAGCGATACAACCTGTTCTCTGTCAATCGACAGCGGCCGATCATTCGATCCGTACAGAAGATCCAGGGGACGATCCAGCCAGAGAATCAGGCCATTCTCGGCTAATGCCTGCATGTTTTCCCGGCGCTTGATCACCCCGCCTCCGCAGGAGATCACACTTCCGCCAGCCTCCTTCAGCGATTCGCAGAGTCTGCTCTCGAGATCGCGGAAATACGTTTCCCCGCGTTCCTGGAAGCAGGTGCGGATCTTCATTCCCATCTCTTTTTCAATGATGTCATCCATCTCAATCCGCTTCTTTCCGGTCTCTTCGGCCAGCAGCTTCGCGATGGTCGTCTTGCCGGATGTCGGCATTCCGATGAGCACGACGCTTCTTCGCTGATCATACAGGAATCGCATGCATGCAAGAATCTCTGCTTCCGGAATCTGCATATCTGCAAACCAGCGATCGGCAGCAGCTGCCTGGCGGACCAGCATCTCAAACCCGCCGCAGGTTCTGCATCCCTTCATCTTGGCTTCAAACAGGAACCTGGTCCGCAGCGGATTTGCAATCACATCCACTGCATCCTTCAGATTTCCGAACATCTTCGGATCCGCCGGGAGTTCTTCATCATGCGGCTTCATGCCAAGCGGAGTCGCATTGATCAGACACGAATAATCCGCCGCATGCTCTAGAAGCTCTAGCATCGTGATGGAGCCGGGGCTATGCTTGCGGCTCGTCACGGAATAATCTGCACCAAGCTGCCTCAGCGCACACTGGATTGCCCTGGAAACACCGCCATCTCCGATCACGGCTGTCTTTGAGCTCTTCACATCAATGCCATGGGCAAGCATCATATCCCGGAAGCCTTCGACATCCGTATTATGTCCGATCAGCCGTCCGTTCTGGTTCACGATCGTATTCACTGCTCCGGCTTCTTCCGCAAGAGGATCAAGCTCATCCAGATATGGAATGACTTTCTGCTTATAAGGGATCGTCACATTCAGGCCATCAAATTCCTTCTTCTCCAGAAACGGTCCGAGTTCATCTTCCTTCAGTTCAATCAGCGAATAGCAGTTCTGCTTCAGAAAGAACGAATGAATTTCCGGTGACCAGGAATGGCCAAGCGGATAGCCGATCAGTCCGAGTTTCATCTCTCTTCTCCTTTCAGCCACTGCCGGCCATGAGCAGATGCCAGCATGTCTGCAAGCGTGATCGCAGTCATCGCATCCACGACTGCTCTTGCCCGGTGAATGATGGCAGGATCATGTCGTCCATGAATCTCGATTTGCGTATTCTCCATCGTTCTGAAATTCACGGTGTCCTGTTTCCTTGCGATGGAAGGAGTCGGCTTGATCACAATCCGGAAACAGATCGGCATGCCATTGGTGATGCCCCCGTTGATTCCGCCATTATGATTCGTCTTCGTCACGGCTTTCCCATCTCTGATCTCAAACGCATCATTTGCCTGGCTTCCGAACAGCTGTGCAAACCGGAAACC
The DNA here is from genome assembly GCA_900314905.1 of uncultured Erysipelotrichaceae bacterium. GTDB lineage: Bacteria > Bacillota_I > Bacilli_A > Erysipelotrichales > Erysipelotrichaceae > Bulleidia. The sequence goes on along the minus strand of OMXA01000040.1, from coordinate 20,813 downwards.
TTCTCCGAATTCCACTCCTTTGACCGCCGGAATCGAGAACAGCGCACCGGAAAGCTCGCTTTCCACGGAACCGAACTCCGGCTCACCGATGCCAGCTTCCATGCCGGATACCACTGTCTCCAGAATGCCTCCGACAGAATCCAGGGATTCTGCGGCCTTGCGGATTTCCTGCTTCATCAGCTCGCCAGCTTCTTCATTCAGCACCGCAAACGTCCGGCGGTTCAGGAGATTCATCTGCTCTATCAGAGACGATTCTGAAAACGGGTCATCTTCGACTCCATGCAGGGAAGCAATATGCGTTGCAATCAGGATGCCATGGCTCGCAAGCATCTGCCGCAGAATCGATCCTGCTGCGACAATCGGCGCGGTCAGCCTCCCGCTGAAATGGCCGCCGCCTCTGGCATCCTGGAAGCCGTGATAGCGCATCTCTGCGGCATAATCCGCATGTCCGGGACGAGCCAGATGCTCAAGAGCAGAATAGTCTTTCGAGCGAACATTGGTATTGGCAATCAGAATCGCCAATGGCGTTCCTTCAGTAACCCCCTCTTTCACCCCCGAAAGAAACTGCACCTCATCTGCCTCATGGCGCCCTGTGGAGATAGACCCGGCAGCTCTGCGCTTGTCCATGTCCTGCCTGAGCTGTTCTTCATCAATGCGGAAACCGGAAGGCAGGCCATCGATCACGCATCCGATTGCCGGACCATGCGATTCTCCGAACAGCGTGAGCGTCACTTCATTTCCGAATGTATTTTTCATAGTCCGATCCCCTCCCGGATTTCTTCCTGGTTCCATACTTCGAGATGGCCTCTGCCGATCTCATCCACCTGGACGATCGTTACCGTATCATGATCTGCTTTCTTGTCGTTCTGCACGAGCTGGCAGATCCGTTCCCGATCCGCATCGCAGGACTGAGGCAGATTCAGTCTGGTCATCACCGCTGACAGTCTCTGTTTCAGTTGTGGATTCTTCAGAATCGTCATCATGCCCATGCCGACGCATTCGCCATGAAGATACCGGTTCATCTCATAGTAGCTTTCATATGCATGTCCATAGGTATGTCCGAAATTCAGCAGCATCCGTTCGCCATTTTCTTCTTCATCGTGTTCCACGACCCTGCGCTTGACCTCCAGGGAACGATAGATGATCTCATCCAGATGGTCCAGATAGTCATCATGTTCAAACAAAGCAAACAATTCCGGATCATGGGTCATGCCCATCTTCACCGCTTCCGCCATTCCTTCTGAAAGAAGCCTGGGGCTGAGCGTGGCAAGCACTTCCGGATCTGCCAGCACCATGGAAGGCTGCCAGAACGCACCTACGCAGTTCTTGATTCCATCCAGGTCCACTGCGGTCTTTCCGCCGATGGAACTGTCTACAATCGACAGCATCGTCGTAGGAATATTCACCCAGCGGATTCCTCTTTTATACGAAGCAGCGCAGAATCCGGCCAGATCTCCGACGACTCCTCCGCCCAGGGCAATCACAGCATCCTTTCTGGACACATTCTCTTTCAGCATACGTGAAAGAATCATAGACCACTGGCGGATACTCTTGGATTCTTCTCCATGCGGCACCACAATCATCGGGGAATCAGGATACTGCTGCTGCAGCAGGCTGCGCCATTTCTCCGGCACTCCGCTGTCGCTGATCAGCACAGGATGTCCGCACTCGCCGATCACTTCCTTCGCTCTGGAAAGAATCCCATGTTCCAGAATGATCGGATAATTCCTCTGTCTGGTATGAACTTCAATCTTCATCGTTCCATCTCCCCTGAAAAATAAAACCACAGGACATTATCCTGTGGCTCAGATCGCTCGGTTCTCTTTACCATTCAGATAACGCCTTCACACAAAACGGGCCATTATCTGAATGACCCTGACTATCTAAAGGTAAAGTAATAGTAACCGTACATCGTTCTCATAAATTTACCAGGACTATCTTACCTCTCCGGAAGCAGGATGTAAAGAGCTGAAAATCATCTGAAAATTATTTCATTCTCCCGGATCTGCCGCCCGGTAGCACCCAAGGATTTTCAGATCCAGACTATGTTCCTTCAGCTTCAGCAGAGCGGTCTGAACAAACGGATCGCTGCGGTTTCCTTCAAAATCCAGATAGAACCGGTAATGAAACGGCTCCGAGGGAATCGGCCGTGACTCCAGCTTCGTCACATTGATATCCGCATAGCTCAGAATCCCGAGCGCATGATAAAGTGCTCCCGGCTCATGATTCACGGTCAGGATAATCGAGATCTTCGTTCCATCCTGGGGCTCCTCATGAATTGCACTCATGAGCAGGAATCTCGTCATGTTCGTATCGCTGTCCTGCACCTCTTTCTGCAGGGACTCCAGATGATAGTATTCTGCCGCGCGGTACGAACCAAGGGCAGCCTTGGAATGATCGGCGCACTCTGCAACATGACGTACCGCCGCCGAGGTATCCTGCCAGGCAATTGCCTGGATCCCCGGATGGGCTTCAAAGAATCCGCTGCACTCCCCGACCGCATGGACCTCATGACTCTGAAACAGGTCATACGTTCTCGCGATGACTCCGGTCGTGGTATTTTCCACCGGCAGCATTCCATAGTCGAGCACGCCCTTCTCCAAATCCGAAAGAATCTCCGGAAAGCTGCGGTAACCGCAAAGCTCAGCCTGTTTTCCTGCAAAATACTTCATCACGGCAATCTCGCTGAATGTTCCGTGATTTCCCTGATAACCGACTCTGACTGCCATGGCGTATCTCCTGTTTCCGAAGCTGGTATAATTCTAATATGCGCCGCAGGTCCGTTCAAGAACTGATCCTTTTCCTCAGCCGCTGGCTCATGCCGGTTCTGTTTGTCCTGCCCTTTCTGCCGGATCGCCTTCTTTCCTTCAACTATACCGGGCTGATCAATGATCCCCGTTTCCGGCTCTGGTTCTTCCTCTGTGAAGTCCCATCCGGCTTCATTGAATTGATGCTTCTGCATCGGGCCGGGGATGGTCTTATACCTCACTGGGGAAGACAATGTCTCTATGCTGCGATCCTGATGGTTCTGATGGTATTCACCCCATATCAGAAAGAGGAGAGCATCCTCTCCTCTCTCCATCTGATTCTCGCGTGGTGTTTTCTGATCCTGCTGAACTGGATGCTTTATCAGACAGGATGGGATCATCCGAAGGTCCGCATGCCGTACCTCATCGGGTCCGTTCTTGCCGCAATGGTTTCCCTGACAAGCAATTCCATCTGCGGGCTGGCAGAAGTTATTTATGCATGCATGGTAAATCACTGCCTCAGGATCCTTGTCCTGGAACGAACCTGAATTCAGAACTTCCCGCTTCGGACCGTACTTCCATGAGACGTTTCCGAAGAACCTGAGTTCCGGGAAGACTTTTCGATCTTCCGCCGGGATACCGTCGTATTCACAAACTGATCCGACTGCCCTCTGAGCGCCAGACTGCCGGCACAATAAGCAGCTGCTGAACGATTCATGGCAACCGACTTCATGTGTTTCTTCAGGATCAGGCAGACTCCGAGGGAGATTCCTGCAGAAATCGCAAAGATCAGAAGAATTCCTGTCCAGAGCGGACGCTTCACCGGATGATTCTCTGAAGCCAGGCTCAGATAGCGATCGCACTCCGAGAGATAATCATTGAATCCCGATGCCCACTGGTCCTCCTTCAGATCATCCAGAAACTTCGCTTCCAGCTGATCCAGTCCATAGGAGGTAAATGCATAGTCTGCTTTCGGACCATTCGTCAGCAATGCATATTCCCTCTCCTCCATGCTCAGCAGGAGCAGAATTCCATTCCGATCTGTTCCTTCTCCTAGACCATAGCGCTCATGATAGAGCTCATCCGCCATTTCCTCGACTTCGCCGCCTGAAAGGGAAGGCAGCGTCACAATATAAACTCCGAACTGATAGCGTTCCGAGATGTTTCCGGCATAGTCTTCAAGGGAAGCCAGCTGGCTTTCGCTCAGGAGGCCGGCCTCATCGAAGACATGCATGCCTGCAGCCGGAAGCGGCAGAATCAGGAATACGAATCCTGCCAGAATCATCATCAGCATCTTCTTCATCTGCATCGCCTCCTACCTCAGAAACAGCAGCGACAGGATCGCTGTCAGAGAGAATGTCAGTCCTGCAAAGGTTCCCCAGAACTTCGTCGGACTGATCGGAAGATCGCCGACCATCTTTCCCGTCTGGCCATTCATCATGAACAGAAAGTCCTTCCCATTCCACTTCGTATTCAGAATCCATACCGGCAGCAGCGCATAATGAACTTTTCCGCGCTGCAGCTGGATGGTTTCAGAAACCCGGGAATAGGAAGAGTAGCCCGTCACGGTCCGTGCCAGTGCATCGGAAAGCGAATTGCTGCAGCGCTGGTCCGCCCGCTTTTCGCATTCTTCTGCAGGAACATCGAACTTATCGGCAAGATAGCCTGGCAGATAGGCATTCGAGAAAGGCTTCAGATCTTCATAGTGGAACGGCTCCACCGATTCCATGTAGTCATTCTGCATCTTCCTGGATCCATCTGCGGGAATCTTCTCAAACGGCAGACTGCCGCTTCGGAAGACTTCATAATGGTCTGTTTCCGTGATTTCATAATCTCCCTGCGTATAGGTTCTGACCCTTCTGCCTTCATAACGGGCGGAGCCTTCTGCAGTTCCGTCAAAAAGCCAGAATGGCACATAGACTCCCTGCACCTTGCTGATATGGTTCCCGGCCGTGAATGCACCAGGCAGAAAAGGCCTTCCCCGGTAATGCTGGCGCAGAGCATTTTCCGCCTCCTTGCGGGCCATCTTGAATGGAATCACATAGTCCGGCTTCAGTCCTCCCGCAAACTGGCCCGGCACGATCGTCGGATTGCCGCAGTACGGGCAGCAGGAAGCAGCCGTCGTCTCATCTGTGACAAGTTCAGCGCCGCAGGATGGGCAGCTGTATGCACGCATGCCGGATGTCTCCGGTCCCCATTCTGTCATTCCGGAAGTATCCCAGCCTGCACTTTCCATCGCTTCTGCTGCTTTTTCATTCTTTTCCGCATACAATGCCTCTATTTCTGAAGGCTCATATGCACATCCGCAGTAGTCGCACTCCAGCTTTCCGGAAGCACCGCTGTAATGCAGCGGTCCGCCGCAGGCAGGACACTGATAGTTTGTAATCTGTGATGCCACCTGGATCCCTCCTTTCTTACATGCCGCGTTCTGCTCCGCACGCCTCGCAGAATTTTCCCTGGTTGACTTTTCCGCAATACGGACAGGTCCAGGAAGGATTTCCAGCCTCTGGCGCTGAAGAAGGAGCGACCGGCTGAGGAGCTGCTGCAGAACTTCCTGGCTGTGTGCTCAGTGCCTTCCGAATCTCTTCCGCCATCTCTTCGTAATGGCGATAGCGAGGGCTTTCTGAAAGAACATTTCCGGAAAATCTTCTTCCGTTTTCCTGGAACGTCACTTCCTGCTGATTGAGATCGAACTCCATCTCACTGAAATACGGATTGCTGACATAAATGGTCATTCTGAAATCATAGCTGTATTCATATCTAGGAGGATTGAAGCTGACGCTCTTGTCTCCTACCTTCCTGAACATCTCCCGCTTTGATTCGTCCACGGAAAGATTTGTTCCGGTCACATCAGACAGATTCAGATTGTCCGGATTATCCTTTTCAAGATCCGCGGCAGAAGTCACTGCAAAGGTCCTCGCCGCAGAATCTATCAGCACTTTCTTTCCTTCTCCGATCACGCGATCCGGGTGGAAGTTCCTAACCTTCTCCTTGTTCTGTTCCCGCCATTCCAGCTGCTTTCTGATCTCTTCCACGGTTTCATTCTTCCGATCGCGGAACCATGGCGAAAGCTTTGATGCACAATCCTTGCATAGATTTCCATCCGCAAGTTTCCGGTTTCCGAGAAGTCCGATTTTTTCTCCGCAGATATCGCAGTATTTCTTGTCAAATAATCCCATCGCTATTCTCCCCACTTTCCTTCATAAATTACCGGCAGACTGCTGCCACACGGATATGCTTCAATCGCATCCAGACATCCGTCTGTTTGCACAATGCTTTCCGGCCGGAACAGAAGCCGGGAATACGGTCCGATTTCTCCATCATCCATGGGCAGAATCTCTCTGGTTTCAATCACATACCGGACATTCCAGATCCCGATTTCTTTTCCGTGTTCCATGATCTTCACCGTGTCATCTTCAAAGATCAGCTGATCAGAGGAATCAGAACCCTGCTTCACCCAGGTGTAATCAGGCAAGCTCTGATTCCATTCTTTCACCATTCCCGGCCCATCCAGGATGAATGGCTTTGCGCATCCGGTGCTGACAGTCAGAAACAGTCCGGCCAGCATTCCCTTCAGAACGTTCTTGTCAGGTCTTAATGTATGCATTGTTTCAGTCATGAAGCTTGAAACCGCATTCCGGGCAGAACTTCGGCGGGGCAGAAGGATCTTTGATCTTCGCACCGCAGCTCGGGCAATTCGTCAATGCCTCCGGTTTCTTCGTTCCGCACTCCATGCAGAACTTTCCGGTATTCACTGCTCCGCACTTCGGGCATTTCCAGCCATCCTGCTGAACCGGTTTCGGAGTGCCGCATTCCGGGCAGAATTTACCGGAAGCCGTACTGCCGCACTTCGGACACGTCCAGCTGTCTGAAGACGCTGCTGACGCAGGTGCTGCCTGCTGCTGTGCAGCGCCCTGCCGGAACAGCTCCGCTGCATTGACTCCTCCGGCTGCTGCAGCCATGTTCACTCCCATGAAGCCCATCGCGGCGCCATTGGCATTTTTCGCCGCATCCTGCATTGCCTGCGCTTGTGCACCGACCAGCGTCGCAGCAGCGAGATTCTGATTCGTATAGGCAGCATTTCTCTGCATCTGCTTGATCATCTGCTCGTCTTCTTCATCTGCCTTCACTGACGAAACCCCGAAGGAAACAATCTCCAGGCCGCGCAGCTGCTTCCACTTCTTCGTCAGCACTTCGTTGAGAGCTTCTGAAAGCTCGGTCGTATGGCCGGGCAGTGCAGAATAGCGGATTCCTTCTTCAGAGATCTTCGCGAAGGCAGGCTGCAATGCGGTCAGCAGTTCGCTCTTCAGCTGTCCGTCAATCTGGTCCCTGGTATAGTCCTCCGAAACATTTGCGCAGACATTCGTATAGAACAGGACCGGATCCGCAATCCTGTAGCTGTACTCCCCGAAGCACTTGACCGAGATATCAAGATCAATTCCTGCCCGCTGATCCACCACCCGATACGGAACCGGATTCGGCGTTCCGTATTTATTTCCGGTGATTTCCTTGGTATTGAAGAAATAGATGCGCTGGTCTTTCGGGGCTTCGCCGCCGAACGTGAATCGTCTGCCGATGTTTGCAAAGGTATCCTTGACCGCATTGCCAAGATCACCGGTAAACAGGGAAGGCTCGGTGCCGGAATCGTAGACGAATTCTCCTGGCTGGGCGCAGATTTCCGTAACCTGCCCCTGATCTACCAGCAGCATGCACTGGCCATCCGCCACCGCGATCACGGATCCATTCGTGATGATGTTCTCATTGCCCTTGTAATTTGACGATCTGCCAGACACGCGCTTCTTTCCCTTTGTCACAAGAACATTGTTCGGAAGCGACTCGCAATAGAAATAGTCCTTCCAGGAATCTGCCAGAACTCCGCCTGCTGCGCCGATTGCCGCCTGAATTAATCCCATACCCTTTTCTCCTCTCTTTCTCTTTCGGGTAACACTTGATGATCCACCGGCATGCGTATGCCGGAAAGAATACTGGAATACTCATAGAGGTTCCAGGCATTCCCATTCTGTTTCAGAGTCACCGGACGCGGTGAATCCGCTCCGGCCGTAGCAATGAAGAATTTCCTGTATCCTGCTTCGGCAGGATGCGTATCTTCAGTCAGTTCAATCGCATACGGAACCGCACTGATCTGAATTTTCATGATCTGCCTCCATCCGTGACTACGATTCTTCCTTCCACTTCTGCATTGAGTCCCTGATGCGTCGTCATGTATTCTTCAATGATGTGGTTCAGCGATACCGCCACCAGCCGAGGTTCCATATTCCTGCTTACTTCTTTCAGACTGACTGAGAACACCTGATCGAAATTCCGGAGATGATAGTCCTGCAGACCGATGGAGAATTCATCCTGATCGCGGATTTCTGCTCCATGGAAACGGAATTCCTCCAGAGCCCTCTTTCTGCGATCCCATAGAATTCGCATCCCCCGGGAATACTGATAGAATTCCGTATGACCGCTCCAAGCTTCATCACGGAAGACATAGGAAACCATCCGCCTCAGCTGTTCTCCTTTCACCTTCAGCATCCACAGGCAGTCATCAAACGGCGTGTTCTCCTTCATATCCTGAAACGTGACAATCGGTCCGAGCTCCTCTTTGCGAATCGAACCAGAGCCAAGCACCATCAGATCAAAGGAACTGCCTGCCTGCAGAAGATCTGCATACAGATTTCCGAGCTCGGTCTCCTGATTCCTCGAAGGATGTGTCAGCTTGCGTTCAAACGTCGTGATGACCCTGGAATACTTCGCATCGGTAGCAGTCTGATACCGATTCAGAAGTTCCTGCATGGCCTCGTCCGGCGCCGCGGTATCCTCATTGATCGGCACACACTCCCATTTCATGTCGGCAATGCTGTTGGTATCCGTATCGCAGATCAGATCGAATCTTCCGATCTGACCAGTGCCATGCCCGGCTTGGGCAATCCAGATTCCATTCACGAGCTCCGGATGTTCCATGCTGGTGTGGGAATGCCCGCCGATAATCAGATCTACGCCATACTGCGGATCCAGCCGCTCGGCAAGTTCGCGGTCTTTCTCAATACCGATGTGCGTGAGCAGCACCGTCAGGTCAATATCGACCGTGCGATAGCTGTCCAGAATCAGTTCAATCTCATGGACTGCCTGTTCCACATCCACAAACGTTCCGACCAGCTTATCCTGACGCGTGACCCGGATCACTTCTTCCGTCAGCAATCCGATGAACAGAATCTTCATTCCATTCACTTCCTTGATGAGATAAGGAAGAAACAGTCTGCTGCTGTTCAGCGTTACGTAGAGATTCGCATTGATGATCGGGAAATTGGCACACTTCTCCAGAAACAATAGATGCGACAATCCGTAATCTACTTCATGATTGCCGATCGTCATCACATCAGGGTTCAGCTGATTGATCAGATCAATCGTGGAAATGCCCCGGTATTCCTGATCGATGATCGACCCCTGGAACACATCTCCGGCAATTGCATACAGCACGTTCCGATCCCGTTTCCGCGACTCCTTCACATACCCTGAAAGCAATGCCAGTCCGCCCGTCTTTCTGCCATCCCTGATACCTGGAAGGAAGTCGCCATGCATGTCATTGCTATGAAGAATTGTCAGATGTTTTGTTTCCATGCCTCTCCTCCCATTCCATACGCTCCATCCGAAATCCGAATCCATTGGTCTGAATCCATGTCATAGTGATAGATCCGCTGCAAGGAATCCGTGCTCACGGCATACCATTCGATGACGGTCCATCTGTCCCTCCTCATTTCGCCGACTGTGACGATCCGGCAGGTCTGCCCATCAATCACTTCCTCCGGCTCAGAAAAATCCACGCTCCTCTGATCGTTCTGCGCAAGCGCATCCCGGAAGGAAGAATCATCCATGTCATAAAGGGCATCAAAGAATGCCTGGTCCATCACGGATCCACCTGGCTCTTCAGAATTCCTGGTCAGAAAAAATCCATCATAATCAGTAAGCCCGAACACATCAGGACCGCTGAGGTACGTAAGGAAAATACTGTTCAGATCGCTGCGCTGGAATCCGTATACCGGGGAATCATATCCTGGTTCGTTTTCTTTCGACGAAGCATAGATCAATCCTTCTGTGCTGACTCCGATCCGTTCCAGTCTGCCTTCATGAGAAGATTCCTGGCCATGATTGCTGCAGTACTCCTGCACGTTCCCATCTTCATCAATGCTCAGCGAACCGGACCATAAATCCCAGGAATCTTCCCAGGTCTCTGCAAGAGAAACCGGAATGCTGAAGGGATGAATCTCATCTGCCAGGTCCACCCGGCTTCCATCCTGTCTGACCCCATAGATTCTTCCGTCATCAGGATCTGCCTCCAGGCTCAGAATGTCATTGTGACCATAGAGCGGTCCGCCGCAGATATAGGTCCCATACTTCATGCACCGGAACACATCGACGTATTCCACCGTATGGTCCTTCGTCAATAGAAACAGATACGGGATTCCGGAATCCGGTGCATCCTTCTGAAACATCAGATCGGTATATCTGCCATAGCACCCCTCAACCTCATACTTCTTGTTGTACTCAAACCCGTAGAGGGTCTTTGGCTTTCTGCTTCCGAATTCGGAGGAATACCAGATTTCCACGATTCCATCCGGCCTGCAGGAAGCATGGATAAACCCGGCTTCCGCTTCTTCTGCCTGGCAGACCCAGTCCATATCCGGGAAGCATTCATGCTCCACCCACATTCCTGCACCAGTGCTGTACACAGGGAGATATGCCCCGATGGTTCCATCTTCATCCAGATAGATCGACAGCAGATAGCGGTTGCGGTCATAAGCCGTTGCAAGCGTCTCCGCTCTTCTCAGCAGCATCTCGGCAATTCCCTGCTCGCTGTAATCCGGTTCAAACAGCGTGATCTCATCCTGGCAGAGCGCTGCTTCCCGTTCCAGCTCCCGGAAAAAGCGATCGGAAGAAACCCCTGCATACTCATCCAGCACCTCGGATGCGGTCATTTCCTGATCTCTGCCGAAATCGAAGAAATAGCTGTAGTGGCTGATATTCCCTTCCCAGTTTTCCTGAATCATGACGAGAGAGAGCAGACTTCCGTACCATCTGCTTTCCCAGTCCAGCGAACAGACATAATTGGAAATATAGCCGGAGAATTCAACTTCGTCATATATTGAAAGCAGGTGCTCATTGAATGCCTCTGCTCCTGGCTGATCGCTGAGCAGCTCGGGAACCCGATAATGATAATTTCCCTGCTGAAGCGTTCCGTCCATGCTCCAGGCTTCGCCAATCAGGGAGTCGTCATATGTTTTTACTGGGTCTGCCGGCGGCAGAACTCTCGCCGTGCTTTCCGATACGAATTGTGAATGCCCTGAGTCAGTGCACCCTGCAGTCATCAGAATCCCTGCCATCAGGAAGAGGATCAGACGTTTCATGGCATCAGCCCTCGCCGCCAATCTTATATGGCATCTCACTGCCGCTTTCAATCAGCGGAAGATACCAGTCTTCATAAAAGTACGGACGATCTTCTTTCACGACATCGGACCAGTCAGTGCCCCATGGTCTCAGGATCACATAGTAGTCAATGCCGCCATCATCCACGGTGAACGACCCTCTGAATTCCAGGGTATCCGCATATTCGGACTCTCCCGGATCGATCATCCAGTCTGCATACTGCAGATCCTGATCCATGAAATATCCGCCTTGCGACAGCATCGTGCCATGTTCGCTGGTTCCGGTCATGGCGACACTGACTTCCGCATCTGAAATCGGGTCGGTCAGCGATCCGTCTTCGTCATAGATCACCATGGTCCCCTGCAGGTCCTCATCCACTTCGATCACTGCACTGCAATCCCACCAGCTGCCGATCAGTTCCGTATATTCGCCAGTCGCATCTTCGACCATCCACCAGCCATACCAGCTTCCGTTCCACCATTTCTGCTGATCTGATTCATCCGTGCTCATTCCGTCAAACAACGTGCTCTTCTGGTCCTGATACGGAGTGATATCCTTGGCAAGATACATCACGAGAGGCTCTTCCGAGCTGTCAGCTGAAACTCTGATCTCCCCATTTCCGAGATCTTCAAAGGCCATGTCCATCTCGGCAAAGTCCAGTATTTTCTTTCCGAGATCAAGCCGGAATGTATCCTGGTCCTCGCCCATGTACAAGGTTCCGCTGAGTCCATCCTCATTGATGATCATCCGGTATCCTTCCGTCATCTCAAGCAGGCTCAGGTCTCCGTAATTGAGCGTGAGCCCTTCTCCCTCAAGCTGATACAGATAATAGGTTCCTGCAAGACCCGCTTTTGGAGCAGCAGACCTGCCGGCAGATCCCTTCTGATAGTGATACGTGGTCCCGGAGGAATCCTTCACGATCAGAGCCTCATCTTCAAGCGTTCCGCTCAGCTTCTGATCAGATCCGAATGTACGATAGCTGCCGCTGAACTGATTGCCATCCAGCTGCCAGGCCAGATCGAATTTCATGTCATCCGCAGAAATAGTTCCGGATCCGTCTTTGACGAGCTCGATATACCCGGATTTTCCGTCTGCTCCGGTAAGCTGATAAACGCCAGCCGCCTTGGCATTGCCTGCTGAACTGCCTGTGCAGGCAGCAAGCGTGAATGCAAGCACAGCAGATAAAAGCAGTCCGAGGAAACGAGTAAAGAATTTCATGACGTTCTCCTTTCCATGCAGAATCATGTCTTCATCTCCATCAGAAGGTGAGAGAAACCGCTTCTTTGTGCTATGATGAATTCAGCAAAAGTGACTCAAGCTTCATTCCCGTTCTTCTGTCTGTATCCGGATTGAAGCATAAGTCCGAAAACTCCGCGCCCCCCGAAACCTTTGAAAAGAGGGGAAAACCGCAAAAAGATCTGTATTTCTCTCAGAATTTTCCAGGAAAGGAGTATTTCATGAAACGTTTGATCAGATTGGTGCTGGCCAGCACATTATGTTTTCCCGCTTCCGCCTGCAGCAAGCCATTGCTGTCTCCAGACGATCCTGTAACGCTTGTGATGTGGCACGTCTATGGCGAGCAGGCAGGTTCTCCGATGGACCAGCTCATCGAAGAGTTCAATGAAACGGAAGGCATGGAGAAAGGCATCATCATCAGCACCGCCCGTCTGAGCAACGCCTACAGCATCGGCCAGGAACTCTCCGAAGCTCTTTCTGACAAGCCAGGTGCACCGGATATGCCGGATCTTTTCACCTGTCATGTCAATGAGGCGGAAACCATCGGTATGGAGAATCTCCTGGACTGGAATGACTGGTTCTCAGAAACCGAACAGGAAGAATTCATTCCCGGCTTTCTCGAAGATGGAAGAATCGGCTCCCAGCTTGCTGTTCTTCCTCTGTCCAAGTCCACGCATGTCCTGATGGTAAACGGATCCGGATTTGCCCGTTTCCAGCAGGATACCGGAATCTCTCTTCAGAGTCTGGAAACCTGGGATGGTTTTTTTGAAGCAGCAGATGCCTACCGTCAATGGTCTGATGGCACTCCGTTCTGCGCTTTTGACTATCTGCTGAGAGCAATCGAGCTCTATGCAGAAGAACAAGGAGCAGAAAACCTGTACTCCGATTCGGAATGGTATGACCCGGGAAATGAAATTCTTCATGAAGCAGTGCTGCGATTTGCCAAGGAAATCGCCAGAGGAAACATTGTCGTCTCAGACCGCTACTCCAATACGCAGGTCATGACGGGAGAAGTGCTGTGCGGAGTAGGCTCTTCCGCAGCGATCCTTTACTATAACGATACCGTGACCTATCCGGATGGGACCTCGGAACCTATGGACCTTCAGGTGGTTCCCTTTATGCATGCAGAAACAGGCAAACCATTGATGACGATTGCAGGCGTCGGCCTCTGTGCCCGTAAGACTACGGAACAGAAAGCAGAGGCAGCCTCTGTCTTTGCCCACTGGCTGCTGGATCCTGATCGCAATCTCAGCTTTGTGACTTCTGCCGGCTATATGCCCGTGAAGAAGTCTTCTGCAGAAGCGATTCAGAAGGTACAATTCTCTGATGCTGGCTATGGAAATCTGTATGAAGCCCTCGGGCAGATGAGCCAGACCTATCAGGCCTGCTCAGAGCCGTCTTTCAAAGACTATTACTCAAAAGCGGAGCAATTCTACAATGCGGTGCGCAATCTGCAGCAGAGCGTGTCGGAAGAAACAGATCCGGACCAGTTTGCAGAACAGGTCTGGAATATCCTGATCACGATCCGATAGCCTATGTCCTTCTCTTCGATCGGAAAATCCCGGAGGTCTCTCCGCCGTGAGCTCTTTCTGTGCATGATGGTGCTGGCAGCACTTGTTTTATCAATGCTTCTGAGCTGCCTGTTCTTCTTCGGAAAGCTCAGCGATCCGAAGAAGAGAATTGCCGGAACTCTATCTCTCCAGCTCGACTTCTTTGAAAACTCCATGACCTCCTACTGGGAAAATCTGACCGTTATGGGCATCGATCTTTCAGAAGACAGCTCTTATCTGATTCAGTCCTATCTGAACACCCGGAATCTGAAGCTGGAAAACCTGCGCGGCACCAGCAGAGATGCCTATGATCTGCAGATTCTGCTGATCCGGGAACTCTCTGAAAAACTCCAGCAGACGGATTGCTCCGGCGGCTTCATCCTGCTGGATGATCCTCAGCATCCATCCGAACAAGTTCCCGGTGTCTATATCTCAAAGGGGATGAGTGATCGTTCCGATCCTGAGCTTCTGCTATACCGCGGCATCTCTTCGGCCGGCAAAAGCCAGAATGTCTATCCGCATCGGAAATGGAGAATGTATTTCCAGACGAATTTGATTCCGGATTACAGCAGCCTGATTCGTCCATCCAGCACGGCCGCAGACGAAGCGTACCAGATTTCCGGACCGTTATGCCTGTATGGAACCGATGAAGAAGTATATCTGCTGACGTTCCCGCTCAGGATCAATGATGAGATCTCCGGCTTATGCGGATTCGAAGTCAGCCGGCGTTTCTTCCGTGCTTCCAATCCCCAGCCAACCGAATTCCGCAGGCTGATCTGCACGATTTCCAGCAATGAGAAAAGTCCGCTGGACCTGGATATGGCCCTGGACTGCGGGAAGAATTATGCGATCCCCAATGGCACCTTCCGTGCGAAAAGCCTCCGCCAGGGCTTATATCTCTTCGAGGGCAGAACCTCCTATGTCGGCATGCAGAGAACCATTTTCCTGGACAGCACCGAGCATCAGTATCTGCTGACCGCAATGATTCCGGAAGCAGACTTCAATTCCGAAGCTGCCAGAAGCTATACGCAGACCGCCATGATCATTGCCCTTCTGATTTTCTTCATCGCGGTATCCTGTCATTTCTTCAGCAAGAGCTACCTGAAACCGCTTCTGAAGGAAATATCCCATCTGAAAGAAACCGTCAGCGAAGAAGCCACCACCAGCTATCGCGAACTGGATGAGCTCTGCGAATTTCTGAGAACCCAGCAGAATAACCACACCGCTGCTCTCACCAGTCTGGAACAGGAAAAGCAGAAAGCCGAAACAGAAGCCGCACGGCTTGCATACCACCGGAAAACTGGGATTGATCCGGATGCCTACGAGATCTTCCTGAAAGGTCTTGCGGAACTGACCCCTGCCGAAAAGAGAATTCTGAGCTTGTATATGGAGGATCTGTCAACGGCAGAGATCCTGGAACAGCTCAGCATCAAGGAGAGTACACTGCGCTTTCATAATAAGAATATCTACAGCAAGCTAGGTGTCTCTTCCAGGAAGCAGGCAGTTCTTTATGCAAGAGTTGCGAAGAAGCAGGCAATGGAAGAAAGTCAGCGCAGAAAGCAATGAAACCGGAAACGAGTCTTTCCTGGTCTCGATCAGCTCTCCTTCCCCTTGAGGCAAGCAATCGAAAAAGGTACCTGGTATTCAGCCGGGCACCTTTGATCTTGTCCGAATGCTTATGCAGACTTCGTACTCTGACAGAGCTCTTCTGAAAGTTTCTGAAGTATCTCGCGAACCTCCCAGGCACCGATTCCATCATGGCAATACCTTGCCAGTTCTGAACCTTCTCTCCAGGTAATCGTGATCGAGCTTCTTGTCTCATCCAGCAAGTCCGGCTGCGAGGTTTTCCAGGCAGGCAGTTCATAACTGCGTAAATAATCAGACAGCTCTTTCCAGCGATCAGGCGGAATCAGCCTGCATCCCTCCATCGTATCCGGATCTCCGATCTCCATACGGTCTCCATGTTCGGAGTCTGAATAGCTGCAGCAGAGCTTTGCCTGCTGTCCATCATTCGCCAGATGGATTGGCTCATGTTTCTGAATCAGAAACCGCTCAGCCGGTAAATCAGCAGCTCATATGCAGATTCATCTGCCCGTTCTTCGGTCAGAGCAATCAGGACACTGCCATCCGGCATCAGGCATGCAGAACTGATCCATGGATATGCTGTTCCGAACAGCTCTTCATCGTCCACTGTTGCCAAGAGCGTCCCATCCGTTCCGTAGAACAGCAGGTTTCTCATATTGCCATCGAGAACGAGGTACCCGTTGGGAGTTTCAATCACATCCGTGATTGCCCCCATCCATCCCTCTTCATTCATATCTGCATTGCCGAATTCATACTTCTGATTTCCATCCGTGTCAAAAACCCAGACAGCAACATTTTCCTTATCCTCAGAAGTTCCTGTGATGTAAACATGATTCTCGGAAATGAACCCTTTGGTCGTCTCTTCTGCTGATCTCAGTTCCCAGTCTTCAATCTGCGCAGTTTCTCCATCGATCATGACTTTCCGCAGCGGCTGTCCGAAGAAGGAACTGATGCCCCAGGTTCCGCTTGGATGGACGAGTGCCTGATCCACGTCTTCAATCCTTCCGGTGACCTCTCCCTGTTCCATGATGAGCATCTGTTCCATGAATCCCGAAACATACAGTTTCCCATTACGATCAGAAGACAGTTCCTCGTAGTCGCCCTCGTTGCTGAGTGCCTGCTCGCTGACATAAGTCAGACCATCCTGGCTGTACTGATATTCATAGAGAGAATTGTCCAGAAGTACCCAGACTGTATCGCCGGTCATCTCCACTCTGCCAGAGAAGATATCATAAGCAACCAGCGGGTCTTCCAGTTTCATCCAGTCCACGGTCACTGTATAATTTCCCGCATTCAGCGTATGGCGAGCATCGGTCGAGAACGGTTCTCCCTGCCACGGCCATGGCGGATCCACATTGCCGGAATCATTCAGCGTGAACTTCAGGGATCTGATCATGGTCTGAATTCCTGGATCCTCCTGATCTCCGATAATATCAATGGATACGGTTATTCCGGAGGCTTCATCACGGCCAAGATAGATGAGAGAACTGGAATACCAGGATTCTGACATATATTCGACACATTCTACTCCGCCGACCTGGACCATATCCAGGTTCTTTGTTTCCACCAGATCATAGGCATCTATTCCAGCACCCCTGAGTCGGTCACGATAATTTCTGACATCTGACTGTGATGCAGAAATATTCACTTGAGCAGCAGCGGATTCCTCCCCCATAAGAGCAAGCTCCATATAGCAGTAACTGCTGCTATCTGAGGTCATGGTCTCGTCAACCGCCCAGCCATCCGGATAGGTAAGGGAGAACAGAGTGGTAGATACTGCTGTTCCCTCAAATACTTCTTCAGTGGCTGATGGTGTACTTGCAGCAGGAGCAGATGCCTCTGGTGCAGCTGCAGAAGCTGAGGATGCCGATCCGCTGGGGCTGCAGGCAGACAGACTGAATGCAGTCATTGCTGAAAGCATGAAGGATCCCAATCGTTTCAAGTTTGCGTTCATAGTCTTTTCCTTTCCATTTCAAGAGTTTCCAGATCAATCGCTGATTACGGCCTGGCTGAAGCCTTCCCCTGCTTCTGATCGAAGAGCAAAGCACCTGTCGCTTGAAGGAACCAGGAAATCCTGCGGAAAGAATCAATCTTCCGCATAGACACTGGCCCCTTTCTGCCAGATTCTGAGAAGAATCTATTCATTTCATTGCTAGGAATCCATAACAAGGGATTTGTGCTTTTCAGCCTTCTTCCGTCTGTACCCGGATTGAAGCATAACTTCACAGACTCCGCGCCCCCCAAACCGGCTGAAAAGAGGGGAAACCTGAAAAAAGCTCTGAAACCAGAGCTTGCGGAACCAGACAATCGATCTGAAGCGTTTCGAAATACTCATGTATGATGCAGAAAGGACATTCCGATCAGGAAGCTTTCTGTCTATAAAGTACTTGCACGCATCACAGATTCGCAGCCGTTTTCTCGTGATCTGATCCAGCTAAGTCAGCGCAGGGACGTCTCCTCAGTTTCCAGTACAGAGACAAGCTCTGCATATTTCGTTTCATCCAGAACAACCTTCTTTGAGGATAAGGTGACGCTGGTCATTGCCCATTGGCAAAACACCATTCAAAATGCGGATCAAATCGTCATCCATGGAGAAAAGGGAAACATAATGATCGAATGCGCGAAGAACTGCTGAAGAAATTTCCTATCTGCCAGGAATTCATTCTGGAAAGAGAAAGTGCATCCCAGCGGTAGCTGAAAATCACGGCTGAAGCAGAAATTGCACAAGCCTACCCGTTGTTAGCTATGACAAACTATGATATTCTTTTTAGTGCAGATTGTCGCTCATCAAATGAATCATGCATGAGCGGAGCGCAGGAAGACCGATCCGCCGCTTATTCTGTCTGGGGAAACAATAATGTCTGTAAAAGGTACCCGTACTTCTGCATTTCCGGAATCTGCAGAGAAAGCATTCGCCAGGCTCCAGAAGCACTCCATGCTTCAGATGATTGCTTCTCTCTGGGTTTCTTTTACTCCTTCGCAGACAGAGCAGTCCATCCAATGGAAGAAAGGTGCAGAGAATGGCTTCCTCTTTCGTCTCTTTGGTGTCGTACCATTCGGCACTTCCCATTTCCATGTGATCCGTTTCAGACTCAATGAAGGAAAAAATACACAGGAACGGAACAGCCATGTGCCGATATGGAACAATGAAATCATTTTGCAGCCCATTCATGACAATCATTGCTCCTGTACAGATCAGGCAGAGATAGATTCCGATTGGAAGACCCTGGCTGTCTGGATATGGAAAAATCGATTTTATGTGCACAGACTGATCCGCTGGATGCAATTGTCAAGAAAAAACCAGATATGGCAGCGTACTCTGAAGGAGGATAATGAACAATGGGATTTATGAAGAACTTTTTCAATCAAACAGGCAGGCCTTCCGGCTTGCTGGGCAAATTCATGCTAAGCACCATGAATTCCGGCCACGCAAAGCTGGCGGATTGGGGGATGGGGCACTTGTCTGAAATCTCACCAAAGGAAATCGTTGAGCTTGGCTGCGGAGCGGGTCGTAACGCCAGAGAACTGCTAAAACGATATCCGGCCGCCACGCTGACGGCAATTGACTACTCACCGCTTTCAGTTGAAAAAACATCGGAATACAACAAAACGATGATCGGCAGCGGCCGCTGCAAAGTGCAGCAGGGCGATGTGTCAGACTTGCAGCTCGAAGAAAACCATTTTGACCTTGCCACCGCCTTTGAGACAATTTACTTCTGGCCAGGGCTTGAAAGATGCTTTGCGCAGGTGGCGAAGATTTTAAAACAGGGAGGATACTTTTTCATCTGCAATGAATCCGATGGCAGAGATGCCGTCGGCAAAAAGTTCGAGCGCATCATCGACGGCATGACCTGTTATACCCCAGGGCAGATCGAAGCGGCGCTGAAAAAGTCAGGCTTTTCAGAGGTTGTTATCGACCATCATCCGAACAAGCCGTGGATCGCGATATTGGCAAGAAAATGAGAAAACCACTTCCTTCTCCGATTATCTGTCTTCGTCTTTCCAGAGCCGTTTTCAGCAGTATTCATGCAGGCAGCCGGTGCCACACCACAGCAGCCTGACGATCCTGACATAAGTCTGAGGGCGCACAAGCCCTTGGACGAAGATGGCCACATCAGGAGAACAGATCATAATAAAATCCCTGGCAGAGAATCCGCTTTGCCAGGGATATCATGAATGATCGTGAATAATGAGGAACAGTTCAGACCCCCTTTTGAGATCGCTCTGAACCATCCGGATCCGGAACCTATTATCTGTTGACGTCAGACCACTTTCTGCGATCTTCAGCAAGATTATCGCAATAGTAGCGTACCGTCAGCTTGGTATCAGGCTTGTCAGCCTGAACAATGAAGGTGTCCCCTTCCAGCATGCAGTCCAGAATTGCATTGCAGCAGGTTTCAATATTATTGACTCCAGCTTCCAGCTCAGTCATAAGGTCCCCTGCGTTGACCTCAATGTAAAGCCAGTTCATGTTATGAGCTTCCCACTTCTTCCAGTTGATGACATCTTTATAGGTCTGGAAGCTCTTCTTCTCAACTTCGGGTTTCGGCTCTTCTTTCTTTGCCGTCTTCTTCACAGCAGGCTTCTTCGCTGCTGCCTTCTTTGCCGGTGCTTTCTTCTCAGCAGTTTCCTTCTTCACCGCAGCCTTTTTCACAGCAGCCTTCTTTGCCGGTTCCTTCTTGACAGCTGGTTCAGTTTCGACGGAAGTTGTTTCCTTAACAGTTTTCTTTGCTGGCATACTAGCTATCCTCCTATGAGAAATAATCCCTCACAACCGCATTATAACACGGTTTTCTGAATGTGACTTAGCATCTTGCGCGGACGCAATTCAAACTGCTACTATAGAAAAAGAAAAGAGGCTTCCATGATTCAAGACAAGGAAGGCATGATCAAGATCGAGCAAAGCTCAGGCAAGACACCAGGCAGATTGATGGAAGCTGCTGGAAAAGCAGTTTCCGGTGCACTTGATAAGGTACTCAGCAAAGGTGCCAATATCCTGATTCTGGCCGGAAACGGCAATAACGGCGGTGACGGTGCGGTTGCATGCCGTATGCTTGCAGGGAGTTTCTCTGTTCAGATTGCCTATGTCTGCGGAGATCCGAAAAGTCGCGAAGCCCGGGCTGCATACAGAAAGATCGATCCTGCATGCATAGTTTCCCAGCATGATCTTCCGCAGGCAGTGAAACATGCGGACGCCATCATCGATGCTGTTTACGGGCTTGGTTTCCAAGGGTCTCTGGACCCGGAGATGAAGAAGCTGTTCAGGCTG
>OMXA01000074.1 GCA_900314905.1 uncultured Erysipelotrichaceae bacterium | reverse complement strand
CCTTGATATACTCAAACAGCCACTTCTGGACTTCCGGATCAATATAAGAGATTTCAATCCCAACTGTAAGCTGTATCCTTTTTTGATCCACATAATCACGTAATTCTGGGATCAGCTCTGTCAGTCGAATATACCTTGTAATCTGGGCTTCACTCGTTCCTACTTGCTCAGCCAGTATTTTTCTGGATGTTTGACCCAACCTCTGATCATTTTGATCAGAAGTTAAATCACTTCTTAATCCCTGCCGTCTCATCGCATCCATCTTCATCTTATAAGCAAACGCTTTCTCACTCGGAAGCAGCTCCTCTCGCTGAATGTTCGCATCCACCATTTTCACCACAGCTTCGTCATCAGTCATTTCCCTGATGATCGCCGGCACGGTATCCATTCCCAGCATAATCACGGCATGCATCCGGCGGTGGCCTGAGACCATTTCATAGGTGTCATTCCCGATCGGCCGGACCAGAACGGGAGAGAGGATGCCGTTGATCCGGATGCTTTCCATCAGATCCTGCATCTTTTCATCATCCAGCACCTTGAAAGGATGGTCCTTGAACGGACGGATCTTCGCGATTTCCAGATCCATTGCCGATTCTTCATTCGTCACACCCAGCAGTTCTTCCACACTTGTCAGCCTGATTTTCTGTCCCGCTCTTGTCTTCACTCCCCTAGAACCTCCTTCGTTAGCCTCTCAAAACTCTCTGCCGCCTTACATCTTGGTGCATATCTGTAAATACTGCTTCCTTCCGCGCTGGCCTCGGCCACCTTCACAGAAAACGGAATATAACTATCCATCACTCCGACGGTATCTCCATAGCTTTCTCGAAGCATTTCCGTGATGTCCTTCGCGTAATTTGTCCGGTAATCCACCATGGTAATGAGGATTCCTTCAATAGAAAGCTTCTTGTTCAGGCGTTTCTTTACAACGGCCACAGTCTTGATCAGCTGCTGCAGGCCTTTAACCGGCAGGTAAGCTGCCTGCACAGGGATCAGCACCCGGTCTGCCGCTACCAGCGCATTGATTGTCATGACTCCCAGAGACGGCATGCAGTCAATCAGGATATAGTCATAGTGGTCTCGAAGCAGCTCCACGTATTCCTTCAGGATCATTTCCCGGCTCATGACATTGGATAAAGATACTTCCAGGCCGGAGAGTTCAATGTTTACCGGCACCAGATCCACGCCTTCTTCATGATGCAGGATCCCTTCCATCGGATCGATCTCTTCCTCATTAATGATGTTCATCATGATCGTTGCCAGGGTGTAGCGGATGTCATCCGGCTCCTGATACCCAAGGCTTGCTGTCAGGCTTCCCTGTGGATCCGCGTCAATTACAGCGACTTTCTTTCCTTCCATAGCCAGTCCAATCCCAAGATTGGCTACGACCGATGTTTTCGAGCACCCTCCCTTTTGGTTCGCTACAGCTATTACCTTCGCCATTTTATTCTTCCCCCTTATTGTCTGATGTATCTGCCTGCCAGGCTTCCAGCACTTCGAGTATCTTGTTTTTCATCTGCTCCGGCGTGTAATTCCGCGGGAAATACTGATACAGCTGCTCATTCTTGAACATTACGCGGTGGATCTCTCCCTTTTTTACCTCTGACAGGATTTCCTTCATCTTTCCCAGCGTCAGTTTATGTTCCCTGCTAAGCCTCTTCAGGCGCTGTGCCTGGGAGAGAGAGGGCATAGCCTGTGTGTAATCCATCGCTTTGATCAGGTTGTTCTGTTCTTCCTCTGTCAGAAATGCGATCTCATAAGCGGGATTGAAAGCAATCGCTCCTTCATCCAGCATTTCCAGCAGTTCCGGGATCAGCTCGGTCAGCTTCATAAAGCGCTGTACCTGCTTCGCGCTTTCCCCGGAATCTTCCCCGATGATGTCGATGGTCCGCTTCCCCAATAAATGGTAGTCAATTTGACCACCATTCTTTCGTCCGCTCTTGCGCTTGATGGCTTCATACTTCATTTTGTAGGCAAAGGCCTTCTCACTGGGGCGGATCGTTTCCCGGAAAAGATTCGAATCCACCATGTTGATTACCGCATCATCATCCTTCAGCACCCGGATGATCACAGGCATCTTCCTGAACCCGAGATGCTGCGCGGCATATTTCCTGCGGTGTCCGGCGATGATTTCATACACGCCTTCAGGGAGAGGACGGACAATCAGGGGATTTAAGATACCGTATTTGCTGATGCTCTCGATCAGCTGCAGCATCTGCGCATCCGCCTTTACTTTGAATGGGTGATTTCGGAACTCCCGCAGGCGCTCCATTTCGATCTCCACGATCTTTTCGTCCGGCTCGATCTCGTTTACATTAACCGGCATAAGCACACCTTCCTTCCTGCACATTTCGTGCATTTGCTTTTCTGTCGGTCAGAAACGGAGCAATAAAATATGCCCGCTTAGACCAGATTTACATTGTCATCTGGCCCAAGCGGGCATTCTTCGGGAATGTCGCCTGATTAGCTGGAGCTAATGAATTGAATACTGTCTGCTGCTAATT
>OMXA01000018.1 GCA_900314905.1 uncultured Erysipelotrichaceae bacterium | reverse complement strand
AGGCGGAGTGCATGGGGCAAACCGTCTGGGCGGAAACGCAGTTGCAGACTTCGTGGTATTCGGCAGAATTGCCGGTCAGAGCGCTGCAGATTACGCGAAGTAATCGTTTGTTTCTGATCATGCATGCCGCAGGTTTCTATTCGGAGCCTGCGGTTTTCTTATGCCCTGTTTCTCCATGCATGAACTGCTATAATACCGATATGACAGCACACCAGAAGCCTGCATATTCCGTGCAGATGGATTTTGATGAAGAAGGAAATCTGCTCGAAGTACATACTCTGAAAGAAGAAGAGTCATCAGCTATTGCACTGCACCCGGGCAGGAAAGCGAAGTTCACTGCTTTTCTGCTTCTGCTTTCGGCAGTCTGCTTCTTTCTGGCATGGCTGTTTCGGAAAGATGCAGGTTCCCATCTGCAGAATGAAGTCCTGTTCGGAGGGATTGGCTTGTTTCTGTGGGCTTCCATCCGGATTCTGCTTGCCTCAGGTTCGCAGGGAAGATGGATGAGCCGGGAGGAATTTCTGGAAGACTGGATTGTGGATCGCAGAAGTCAGAAGGGCTATAAATATCAGGATCAGCCAGGATGCTATGTGATTGCTTCCTATGAGCGGCCGCTGAAGTCTTCGGATCAGATCCGGAATTATCAGAATGTGTATGTAGGTCAGTCTCTGAGAGTTTATCATCGGATCTTCAGTCATTTCTCGGGAAGAGGGAATGGCGAAGTCTACAGTGATATCCGGGATGGGCTTTATGTATATGTAAGGGTTGTCCCGTGCCGGGAAAAGAAGCTGAATGAGATGGAGCGCCGGCTGATTCAGGTGTATCATGCGACGAAGTCTTATAATAAGACTGAAGGCGGCGGGACAATCCGCAGGTAGGAGTGAATATGACAGATTTTCTTGATGAATTCTTTGAATACAAAGCTCAGGATATTTCGCATTTTGCAGAGTTTCTGGAAGAGTCTCATCATCCGCTTCTGATTGGCATCGACGGAAGATGTGCTTCCGGCAAGACGGTCTTTGCAGGATTGCTTTCGGAAAAACTGCACTGCCCGGTGATTCATGCGGATGATTTCTTTCTGAGACCTGAGCAGCGTACGGAAGCACGATATGCAGAACCGGGAGGAATTATAGACCGGGAGCGTCTGAAAGAAGTGCTGGAGCAGGCAAAGCAGGGCAAAGAAGTATCATTTCAGAGATTTGACTGCAAGGCGATGCAGATGAAAGATCAGATTACCGTTCCTGCCTCGGATGCGGTGATTGTGGAGGGTTCCTACTGTCTGCATCCGGATCTCAGAACATATTATGATCTGAAGATCTTTATGGACGTGAGTCCGGAAGATCAGCTCGAGAGGCTGAAGAAAAGGGAACCTGAAGAGAAGGTGCAGATGTTTCAGGATCGATGGATTCCTCTGGAAGAGAAGTACTTCGCGGCCTGCGGGGTGCAGGAAGCTTGCGCGGTGACCGTGAATTCATCGATGAAAGATACGGAGTTCTGAAAGGAGAACGAAGAGTATGCTGGAAAAAGAGTTTGTATCTGCAATGCCTAAGCTTGGGTTCGGTCTGATGAGACTGCCCAGAACGGGCACTAATGCCATTGACACGGAAAAGGCGGCACAGATGACGGATGCGTTTCTGGCTGCGGGAATGAAGTATTTCGATACAGCATATGTTTATGACGGGTCGGAAGAAGCATGCCGCAAGGCTCTGGTAGAACGGCATCCGCGTGATTCGTTCTATCTGGCAGATAAGCTCAATGCCTCGAAATGGGCAGTCAGCTGTGAAGAGGATGCGAAAAAGGAGTTTGAGATTTCGCTGGAGAGGACCGGTGCCGGCTACTTTGACTTCTATCTGCTGCATGCCCTTTCTTCTGAGAATCTTCAGTTCTATGATTCCTACGGGATCTGGGATTTCGTGAAGCAGAAGAAGGAAGAAGGGAAGATCCGTCATATGGGGTTTTCCTTTCATGACACCCCGGAAGTCCTGGATGCGATTCTGACGGCTCATCCGGAAGCAGAGTTCGTTCAGCTGCAGCTGAACTATGCAGACTGGGAGAACCCGGAAGTGCAGTCCAGGAAGAATTATGAAGTATGCGTGAAACATGGCAAGCCGGTCATTGTCATGGAACCGGTCAAAGGAGGCAGTCTTGCCAATCCGCTGCCGGTGATTGCCGAAGAGATGAAGGCAATGAGTCCAAGGAGCTCCTTTGCATCATGGGCAATCCGCTTTGCGGCATCTCTGCCTGGGGTCATGGTTGTGCTATCCGGAATGTCTTCCCCAGCGCAGATGGAAGATAATCTTTCCTATATGAAAGAATTCACTCCTCTGAGCGAGAAGGAACAGGCCGTTCTGGTACATGCACGCAAGGCGATGGAAGAAGTACCTGTGATTCCCTGCACTGCATGTCATTACTGCACGGGCGGATGTCCGATGCAGATCGAGATTCCGGGCGTATTCAAAGCAGTCAACCGCAGACTTGTCTACAATGATCTGGAAGGAGCGAAGCGTGATTATCAGCATCTTCTGAAGGATCATGGCGCCGCAAGCTCCTGCGTGCGTTGCGGGCAGTGCGAAGATGCCTGCCCTCAGCACATCGAAATCAGAAAACATCTTGCAGAAGCAGCCGCAATGCTGGAAGGCTGAGCAGGATCAAGGCAGAAACGGGAAATCCTGTTTCTGCATTTTCATAAGAAAAAAAGATCGCTCGATAGCGATCTTTGGAAGCGTCAGATCCGCTTGCCTCCCTAAGACAGATGGATGACGGAAGGATCAAACGATTTCATATCAGCAACTCCGGTATACATGCACATCTCGGACAGCTGCTGATTCATCTCAGTGACTTTGCGGATTACGCCTTCGCGTCCTTCCTGAAGCAGCGGCATCAGGATTCCGCGGCCGACCGATACCGCATCTGCTCCGAGGGCAAGTGCCTTGTAGGCATCATAGCCGGTGCTGATGGAACAGTCGCAGAAAATTGCCATGCCGCTGCCGTCCAGTGCTTTTCTGATCTGCGGAAGAATGGAGACTGGCGGAATTCCGAAAGGCACACGGCCATGATGATGAGAAACGAATACGGCTGCCGCCCCGGCATCTCTGGCTTTCAGTGCATCTGATACAGATAGCACGCCTTTCACGACAAAGGGCAGGCTTGTTTCATGCGTGTAGCGGTACAGATCTTCGGATAATACGGGTCCCATCGGAATGGAATCCACAATATCATACGCCCCGTCTTTTCCGGCAATGTGGTCGATATCGATTCCGACTGCGACGGCGCCGGCTTCTTCTGCTGCTTTCATTTCGCTTCGGATGCGGTCATGGTCTGCATATGGCTTGATGATCCGTACCGTATCGGCACCTTCTTTCTGAATGTCCCGGAAAGTCTCATCGCTTTCCATGCCGACCCAGTTCAGGGTGCATAAGGCTTTTGCGGCAGCCGCATATTCGGACATCGGCAGCCTGCCGTTTCCGGGATTTTTATTCAGGTGAGAGAAAGCCGGCATCATGATCGGGGACTGATAGGTTTTCTGAAAGATTGTGACGGATAGATCCGGTCTGACGGAATCAATCAGTCTCATTTCCACATGAAGACTGTCCAGATACTGTCTTGCGGTGACATTGGCATCTGCTGCGGAGGCATCTGTGACCGGGATCACGCCAGCTGGATCCGGCCAGGGACTTCTGATCGTATTGCTCATAGGTTCTCCTTTTCCTGTTCTACGATACCGCATGGATTCCCTTTGGGCAAATGAAGCAGTACGATCTGCTGAAGTCCCGTGTGCTAGAATTGTCTCATGAAAAAGACGCGGGCAAAGTTCTATGCATGGCTGATCCTGTCAGCGCTTATTCTGCTTTTTCTGTACTTTCTGCCTTTCAGCTGGAACCTGGTGAAGAGTATTCTGACGCATCAGTCTTTAAGCATGGAGGATACCTATCTGATTGCTTATGACTATGTGCGTCAGGGGATCCCTTATTACCGGGAATTCTACCGGCTGATTGATTCCGGAGAGATTTTCTGGAGCTGGAATTCGTTTCTGGGGAATTCTTTCTATACATCCAAAGCGCTGTTTCTGATCATGGATCCGTATGCCTGGATCGGATACTTTCTTTACAAGGTGATTTCCTATCTTCCGACTGTTCAGTTTCTGATGACCGGACTGCGCCTTCTCGGGGCATGTGTGACTTGTTCCATGTGGGTCAGAAAGCTGGGTCGTTCGGATTCGTCCGTATTCCTGTTTTCATTGCTGTTCATGCTCAGCGGGTGGACGGATGTATTTCTGGAACAGATTCAGTTTCTGAGCTTCTATTCCTTCATTCCGCTCTTTCTTGCTGGCCTCGAGGAGATGCTGCAGAAGCTCTCCGGAATGCTTCTGCTGATCGCTTCGTTTCTGTGTGCATGCACCAATTTCTATCTGTTCTGGCCGTTAGGCTTATTCGGTATCCTGTACTGGATTGTGCGGTGGGGTCAGATTCATGGATCGCTGAAGCAATCGCATTTCTTCAGGCATGCCTGGCATGCGTTCGGAGTGATTCTGCTTGGGATCGGCCTGGCTGGTTTTCTGGTCGTGCCGGCGCTTTCGGCAATGATGAAAAGTCCTCGCCTTTCTGCTTCTCTGAATCATTATTCCTGGTGGAGCTTCACGAATGTATGCGCAATCATGATGAGCTTTCTGATTCCGGTGATCCGGGGACCGCACCTTCTGTACCATGACTACTGGTATTATTTCTATCAGATCGGCACCTATGCCGGAACGATCTCGCTGCTGTCTGTGCCGCAGGCGGTGAGAGGAAAGAAATGGAATCGGCTTCTGCTGATCGCGGTGCTGCTGACGTTTGCAGCTCCCCAGTTCGGCTTGGTGTTTCATCTGAGCTATTCGCTGAGATATTCGTTCTTTGCGGTTCTTTGCCTGGTGATGCTCGGATCAGAAGCGCTTGATCAGAACCCGGATTGCAATCTTCTGAAGAAGACAGTTTTATGGATTCTGATTCTGATTGCAGCACTAGGCATTGTGATTCCGCTTGTTCAGAAGACTGATGTTTCATCAGGCTATCCGGAACTGGTCATGCTGGCTTCTGCAGCGCTGATGATTCTGCTGGAGGGGTTTCTCTGGAGAAACCGGCATCGCCGGGGAATGATGATCGCTGCGCTTGCGGAGGCACTTGTGTTCGGGAATGTCTCGATGCAGAGTGCGATCTCGAGCGGTGAAGAGGCCGAGTATCTTGCGTATGATTCCGAGATCCAGAAGATCATGGAAGCTCTAAGGGAGAGGGATGATTCCTTCTTCCGGGTGGATCTCAATACCGGCTATCAGGCAGACCAGAATTCCCTGGCCAATGCAGGAATGTATTATGGCATTCCGTCCTTGTCCAGCTATGACAGTCTCTATGAACCTTCGCTTCATGATTATCTTGCCTGGACTGGTTTCTATCCGGATGTGAACTGGCAGTTCAATCTGCAGGATCCCGGCCAGTTTGCTTTGCTGGATGCGAAGTATTCCATCTGCTCGCCGAAGTATTCTGAAGCGGTGCGGAATGATGAACCGATCTTTTCCACGGAGCATTTCAATGTCTATCGGAATGAATCTGCCCGTGGCATGGCATTCTCTGCAGATGCTCTCTCAGAAGAATCTCTGCTCAATGAACTGGCAGAAGAACCGGAAAAGAACCATATGCGGATCATGGAACTTCTGGAGAAGACGGCTGTGGTTCCGGATGAGAACTATGACAGACTTCTGAGCTGCCTTTCCGCTGCTCCTGAATTCAGTTCTCCGGAAGAATGGTCCAGCACAGACATGAAGTTCACGATTCATAATGATGCGGAAACGTTCTGGGTGTTCTCGATTCCCGATTCGGATGGCTGGAGCGTCACGATCAATGGAGCTGATGCCGGCATGATTGCGGCAGACGGAGGGTTCATCGGGCTGGTCCTTCCTTCCGGAACAAGCAGGGTGGTATTCCATTATGCGGCAGCCGGGCTCGCTCAGGGAATATGGGTCAGTGCAGGCTCAGCGGCGTTTCTGACTCTGCTTGCGATGAAGAAGAAAAAAGCTCTGCGGATGCAGAGCCAGTAAAGGAATGCTGATTGATTCAGTTCTTCTTCGGCGCACCGAGCATCTTGTTCACGACGATGCCGAGAATCAGCGCAGTAGCAACTGCGGTGAGCGTCACGTGTGAGAAATTCAGCGTGAGGCCGCCGATGCCGGCAATCAGGATGACGGATACCACAAAGAGGTTGCGCCCATCTTCCAGGTCGACGTTCTGGATCATCTTGAGACCGGATACTGCAATGAATCCGTAAAGAGCCATGCAGACACCGCCCATGACGCAGGATGGAATGCTGGAGATGAAGGCGACGATCGGGCTGAAGAAGGAAAGGATGATGCATTCGATGGCGGCAGCGATGATCGTGACTGTCGAAGCGTTGCGGGTAATTGCGACGCAGGCAATGGATTCTCCATAGGTGGTATTCGGGCAGCCTCCGAAGAATGCTCCGACCATGGAGCCGATGCCATCGCCGAGCAGGGTGTGGTCCAGGCCAGGATCTTTCAGAAGATCTGTTCCGATGATCGATGAGATATTCTTGTGATCGGCAATGTGTTCGGCAAAGACGACGAAGGCAACAGGCACATATGCCATGAACAGGACGCCGAGATATTCGGTATCGATCTGGCTGAAGCCCTTGGCTGCGGTCAGAAAGGTGAAGTCAGGAACCTGCAGGAAAGTCTTCAGGGTGATCCCGCCTTCAGAAAGAGCCTGGAAGGACTGGAAGCTGATGATCTGAAGATCGGCATTGCCGATGCTGGTTCCGATCAGAGTGAAGATCAGGGCGACTGCATATCCGCACAGAATGCCGATGATGAATGGGATCATGCGGATGCCCGAGTTTCCATACGTGCTTGCAAGCATGGTCGCGAACAGAGCGATGATTCCGCAGAGAATCGCAATGTTGGTTTCTGCTCCGGTGGCACTGCTGACCTGGAGATTGGAGATTGCACTGCCGGCAAGGGAAAGACCGATGATCGAAACGGTCGGACCGATGACGACGGCCGGCATCAGGCGATCAATCCAGCCGGTCCCTGAAGCTCGCACGGCTAGGGCAAGGACGACATAGACAAGGCCGGCAAACAAGGCACCGATGATCAGACCGGCATAGCCTGCCTGCAGGCTGACTGCTCCGGCAAATGCTGCCGTCATTGAGCCGATAAACGCAAAGGAAGAGCCCAGGAATACCGGACTCTTTTTCTTTGTGAACAGAACATAAGTCAATGTGCCGATGCCAGCACCGAATAGGGCAGCGGCAGTGGACATGCCATTGCCGACAACCATCGGAACGGTGATGGTAGCTGCCATGATTGCAAGCACCTGCTGGAAGGCATAGATGATGAGCTGAGGAAATGCTGGTTTGTCATTGACACCGTAGGTCAGTTTCATGAAATACTCCCCTTCTTTCTCGTGCTGAGCGCTGACCTTGTTTAAAAAACACGGCCTTCGCTCAAGGAAAGCCGTGTACATGTCAAAACAGTCCGGATGTACCTGCAGTCCTTGGCGGCCTCTCTGGACCCGCCTTAAAGCACTGCCGGAATAGTACTATGGAATCCGTTCTGCGTCAACGTGATTCTCAAAAATCGGATGCTGCCTCGGGAAGCTTCCTTGCGCAGACTGTATCGGCATCCATGCCAGCAGGTGCATGCTGTGATTTCAGAACATGGATATGCGGTTCCTGGCAGCCGATAGATTGCGTCAGGTTTTTTCTGCTCCATGGGATGGACCGGATCATTCCTGCAGGAATCGCGCTGCCTGATCAGTCTTCCAGGAGATCATAGTACGAGCGCACGACATCTGCACTGTGTTTCAGGCTCCTGCTTTCGCCTTTGGTCAGCCGGATTTCAACGATTTCCTTTGCACCGGTACGGTCGAGGATCGTCGGTACGGAAAGACAGACGTCAGTCAGCCCATACTGTCCTTTCAGCATGACGGAGACCGGATAGATGCGGTTCTCATTCAGCAGGATGGACTTCAGGATCGCGCAGGTCGATGCGGCAATTCCATAAGAAGTATTGTGCTTGCGGTTGAATATCTCCCAGCCGGCTTTCTTTGTCTGCTCCTGCAGGCGGTTCAGGTCGACATCTCCTGCCCTGGATCGATTATCTTCCATGAAATCGCGCAGCTGCTTGCCGCCAACCGTTGCCGTGCTCCAGGCGACCATCTCCGAGTCGCCATGCTCACCCATCACATAGGCAGAGACACTCTTCGAGTTCAGCTCGAACAGGCTGCCGACCTCACAGCACAGTCTGGCGGTATCAAGCGTGGTTCCGGACCCGATGACCTGTCTTTCCGGCAGGCCGGAAATCTTCTGGATATAGTAAGTCATTAGATCTACCGGGTTTGAGACAACGATGAAGATTCCGCTGAATCCGGAGGCCATGACGGAAGAAACAATGGATTTCATGACTTTCTTGCTTGGGGCAAGCCAGGTCAGCCGGTCATTGGAAGTGTCCATCGGTGCAGCTACCGTGACGATGATGACATCTGCATCCCCGCAATCGCTGTAGTCCCCGGCAGATACCAGCATGTTGCGGTTCATGAAATGAACTGCATGGGTCAGGTCCATCGCTTCTCCGACTGCCTTCTCCTTGTTCATGTCAATCAGGCAGAGCTGATCGCATAGTCCCATATTCACAATGGTATAGGCACAGGTAGCGCCGACATTGCCGACGCCGATAATCACGACTATCGTGCTTTTCAGGTTCATCTTAGTTCCTCTTTTCTGAAACAATCATAGCTTTGAAAAGGGAAATCTGAACAGAAACAGATCATGTATTCTCAGAAAAAGCGCTCTTTCTCCGGTACCTTCGGGAAGAGATTGCTGAAAACAGCAGGCTTTTTTTCCCTGAGGAGTGTTCCCTTTCCTTCAGCATATGCGAAAATAGCATCAGAAGCGTGATGGTATGGAAAAAGAGGGATACAGTCTGATTGACTATGTCGTGATGCGGGGAGATATCACCCTGAAGGAAAGAGAGCTGAATGCAGGAGACAATCTGGTATTCTGCCTGCTCAGCTATCTGCCATTTCATGAAGTGGTGAAGGGTGAAGAGCGGGTTTCAATCCGGGAATGCAGAGATCGGTTTCTTTCTGCAGGAACTTTTTCAGAGAAAGAATGGCAGAAGTCCTCACGGCTGCAGGTACTGAATGCAGCGGCAGATACTGACCGGTTCGGGCCGCTGAAGCTTTATCACTGCACTGAGATTCTGAGTACAGATCAGGACGAGCAGTTTGCGGCAATGAGCGTGGAGCTGAACCGCAGAGAACGGTTCATTGCCTTTCGGGGAACGGATGATACGATCGTGGGATGGAAAGAGGATTTCATGATTTCGTTTACCCGGATTCCTGCCCAGAAGTCGGCGAAGAGGTATCTCGAGAAAGAGACGATTCCGGGATTCCGTTATTATGTGGGCGGTCATTCCAAGGGCGGATTTCTCGCAGTGTATGCGTCTGCCGCCATGGCCAAGGCAAAGCAGAAGCGGATCCAGAGGATCTTCAACAATGACGGACCAGGCATCTGCCCGGATGTCATGAGTCCGGACATCGTGGATCCGATCCGGGAACGGGTGACGCGAGTCGAACCTGCCTACGACGTGATCGGCAAGCTGTTTGAACTGAAATTCCCGGATACGAGAATCGTGGCCAGCAGTGCTGCCGGAATCATGGAACATGATATTGCGACCTGGCGTATGAAGAATGGGATGGAGCTATTGACGGTGAAGGAATCGAATCCTGCCTGTGCCTGGGTGAATGAGGTGCTGGATACCTGGATCAGCGGCCTGGATCCGGAAGACCGCAAGGCGTTTGTGAATGACTTTTTTGATTCCCTGTCTGCCGGAGGGGCGGCAGATGTTCAGGAAGTCGTGGGAAGGGGATTTGAAGAAGTTCTGACCTCGGTGATC
Source organism: uncultured Erysipelotrichaceae bacterium (assembly GCA_900314905.1). GTDB lineage: Bacteria > Bacillota_I > Bacilli_A > Erysipelotrichales > Erysipelotrichaceae > Bulleidia. The sequence goes on along the minus strand of OMXA01000018.1, from coordinate 26,629 downwards.
AATTCCAGCAGGCAGGCAAAAGATGCAGGCTGGAGTCTTCCGAAGGCAGCAGTCACGGTCAGTCTCACAAGGATCCGGGAGTCTTTTGCCAAGCTCCAGGAAAAGAATCAGAAGAAGAGAGAAGTTCATGAGTGAACGTTATCTTGCGTTTCCGGTCTGGTGCAGAGAACGGTTCGGGAAGCGGCTGTACCGCATCCCGCTGGATGCAGGGATGACCTGTCCGAACCGGGACGGAACTCTCGGAAGCAGAGGATGCATCTTCTGCGATGCGGGCGGAAGCGGCGATTTTGCAGTGCATTATGAGGGTCAGCGGATTCAGCTTTCGGAAGTTCCGTTTCTTTCGCATCGGGAAGCAGGAGAGGGAAGCTATATCTTCTATTTCCAGGCTTATACGAATACGTATGCATCGATCGAACGGCTGCGGTTTCTGTTTTCATCGGCGCTGCGTGATCCTCTTTCGGCAGGAATCTCCATTGCGACCAGGCCGGATTGCATGCCGATCGAGGTTTATCATCTTCTGGCAGAACTGAAGCAGGAATTTCCGGAACGATTCATCTGGGTTGAGCTTGGTCTTCAGACCATGCATGAACAGACGGCAGTCCTGATCCGGCGGGGATATCCGACCTCCGTGTTTGATGACTGCGTTTTGAGGCTCCATGCCCTGGGCATCGAAGTGATTGCACATGTGATCCTGGGATTGCCCGGAGAGAGCGATGAGATGGTCTATGAGACCATCCGGCATCTGAATGAAGTGAAGATTGACGGCGTGAAGCTTCAGCTGCTGCATGTGCTGAGCGGAACCGATCTTGCCGAAGCATTTCAGGCCGGGGCATTTGAGGTGCTGAGTGAGGAACACTATGTGAGGCTGGTCTCTGGCTGCATTGCGCGTCTGAGGAAGGAGACGGTAATCCATCGTCTCACTGGCGACGGCCCGGGAAAACTCCTGATTGCCCCGCAATGGAGCCGCCATAAGAAACGGGTTCTGAATGAGATCCGGCATGTCCTGAAAACCGAAGACATCTCGCAGGGGTGTCTGTGCTATGATTTTCCTGATGAGTGATTATATCCTGATATTTGAACTGATCGGAACCGTTGCATTTGCCATTTCCGGTGCTTCCGTAGGACTTCGGTCCCGCTCGGACCTGTTCGGAGTTCTCGCACTTGGCATCGTCACTGCGACAGGCGGGGGTGTGCTCCGCGATCTTGTGCTCGGGGTTATCCCGCCCAGTGCATTCACGGATCCGATCTATGTGATTACTGCGGCGGTTTCTTCTGCAATTGTATTTGCAGTGGCATATCTGAAGTCGAGACATCCTTCGGATCTGAATCTTGAGAACTGGAAACAGCTTCTTCTGATCATGGACTCGATCGGTCTTGGAATTTTCACGGTAGTCGGCGTGCATTCTGCAATCAGCAGATACGGAACCGGGAATGGCTTTCTGGGCGTGTTTTCCGGATTGGTGACCGGAGTTGGCGGAGGCTTGCTGAGAGATATGATGGTCGATCGGCTGCCGGATATTTTCCGCAAGCATGTGTATGCGGTCGCTTCCATCATCGGCGCAGAAGTCTGCTTGATTTTCTGCCGGCTGAATCTGACCTCGCTTTCCATTGCGGCAGGGGCTGCCGTGATTGTGGTGATCCGGGTTCTGGCGGCGCATTTCCAGTGGAATCTTCCCCGGATTGAGCAGTGAATCCGGGATTCTCCTTTTTCCGCTGGTATAATTCTTTCATGCTCAGCTAGGGGGTTTTTCTATGAAACTGGCACATCTTTCTGACCTTCATCTTGGGAAGGTCGTCTGCGGGTATTCGATGCTGGAAGATCAGCGCGAGATTCTTCAGCAGATCGAAGAGAAACTGATCCGCAAGGGAGTTGATACCGTGGTGATTGCTGGCGATGTGTATGATCGCACCGTGCCGCCATCGGAGGCAGTCACGCTGCTGAATGATTTTCTTTCGACTCTGAAACGTCATAATATGAATGTTTTTCTGATCGCTGGGAATCATGACAGCGGCGAACGTCTTTCTTTTGCAGGAGATCTGCTGGATGAAGTGAATGTGCACATTTCGGGAGTATGGAAGGGAAAGCTGACCTGCACGGATCTGATGGATCGCTTCGGACCATATCATGTATGGAGTCTCCCATACCTGCGCCCGTCTGCAGTCAACCGGTTCATTGAGGAGGAATCGAAGAAAGTTTCCACCTATGAAGAAGCAGTGAGGTATGCACTTGCAACCGCGGATCTGAATCCGGAAGAACGGAATATCCTGATTGCTCACCAGTTCGCTGCCGGGGCTTCTCTGGAAGAAGACGGCTCTGAGGAGTTTGCCATCGGGGGCCTGGACTGCATCGATTCTTCCGTGTTTGATGGGTTTGATTATGTCGCGCTTGGGCATATTCATACCTCCCAGGCTGCAGGCAGTCAGACAGTGCGCTATTGCGGGACGCCGCTTGCGTATTCCTTCGGAGAGAAGAAAGAGAAGTCCATCACGTTAGTGGATCTGGAAGAGAAAGGAAAGATGCGTATCAGCCTGATCCGTCTGACTCCGAAGCGTCCGTTTGCAATTCTGGAGGGAAAGTTCGCGGATCTTCTGAAACCGGATATGGTGGAGAAACATCAGCAGGAATATCTCAGCGTGATTCTGGATGATCCGCAGGATGTACCGGACGCGATTACAGCCCTGAGTGCTCATTATCCGTACCTCATGAAACTTGATTATGCAAACCGCAGCGTAAAGGGAGAAGAAGCGCTGCAGGCAGCAGAAGAAATGGAGAAGAAGTCGCCAGGTGATCTGTTTGCCGAGTTCTATGAGGAACGCAACCAGCAGGAGATGAGCGAAGAGCAGAAGGCGTATATTCAGAAAGAGATTGATGAGATCTGGAAAGGGGAGCAGGCATGAGACCGCTGAAACTGACGATGTCCGCATTCGGGCCATATGCAGACAAGACGGTACTGGATCTGTCCAGGCTCGGGGACCATGGTCTCTATCTGATTACGGGAGATACGGGAGCTGGCAAGACGACGATCTTCGATGCGATTTCCTATGCACTTTACGGAGAGACTTCCGGCGGAATGCGCCAGCCGGACATGCTCAGAAGTCAGTATGCCTCGGAAGAGACAGAAACCTATGTGGAGATGGAATTTGAATTCCAGGGCAGAACCTACCGGATCCGGAGAAATCCGGAGTATTCCTGGTCCAGGCTGCTGAAGAACGGCACGCGCAAGGTACAGAAGAAGACGGCCGATGCAGAGCTGACCTATCCGGATGGACATGTGGTTTCCAAGGGCAAGGCAGTGACTGCAGCCATTGAGGAACTGCTGGGAATTGACCGGGAACAGTTTGCTGAGATTGCGATGATTGCACAGGGCAGCTTCCAGGAACTGCTTACGGCAGATACGAAGAAGCGCAATGAGATCTTCCGGGAGCTGTTCCATACGGCTTATTACAAGGAACTGCAGGAAAGGCTCAGCCAGAATGCCAATGATCTCAAGGGAGAGATCCATGGAGGCAGAAGAGATATTTCTTCTATCACTGCTTCGATCCAGTGTGCGGAAGACAGTCCTCATCGAGGCCAGCTGGATCTTCTGATCAGCAGAAGAGAGAGCGTGCAGCCGGAAGATGCTGCAGCATTGCTGAAGGAACTGATTGCTCAGGATGAACAGCTTCTTGAAAAAAAGGATGAAGAGCTGCAGCAGGTTCATGATCATCTGGAATCGATCGCCGGAGAGCTGCGCAAGGGAGAAGAGATCCGTCGGATCTATGACCAGCTTGATGCGGCAAGTGCGTCGATCCCGGATCTTCAGAATAAGCGGGATCAGTGGAAGAATCTGCTGGATTCGCTGAATCAGAGCGGAGAAAAAGAAGCCATTGCCGGAATGCGGGCAGCTTACAATGAACGCAGAAGAGCATTGCCGAAGTATCAGGAACTGACGGAGCATCTTGCGGCAGCTGAGCTTGCCGAAAAGAATTCGCAGGAATTTCTGAAACAGGCAGAAGCGGAAGAAGCAAAGCTCAGCGGAATCCGCCTCGAGCTGGAAGCCGACAGGAAAAAGCAGGAAGCCCTCGATGGAGCGGATGTGAAGCACGTGAAGGCCGCAGAGAAGGTGGAGGCTATGGATCGTCAGGCGGATGCTCTGAATCAGGCGATCCGTCAGGCAGAGGTGCTGCAGAAAGCAGGAGAAGACTATCAGAATGCGGTGCAGGAACTGCAGAAAGCAGATGCGGTCTATGCTCGCAAGACCGAAGAATATCATGCGATTCTCGGTGCTTTCCTGGCTGGTCAGGCAGGAATTCTGGCGTCGCAGCTGGCTGAAGGAAGACCGTGTCCGGTTTGCGGCTCGATCTCTCACCCATCCCCTGCGCATCATAGTGAAGGAACCCCGAGAGAGAACCAGGTGAGAGCTTCTGAGACTTTGATGAATGAAGCAAATGAGGCCCTGAAGAAATGGGGAAGCACATGTCAGGCATGCCTGGAACGTCAGGAAGTAGAAGCAGCCCATGCCGAAGAGGCAATGAAGAATGCAGGGGTAAAGGCTTCTGGCCAGGAAGGTGAACAAGAAGCACAGCAGAAGCTGGAAAAGCTGATGGCGCTTCGCGAACAGGCAGTTAGCGAGAGGGATTCTCTGGCAGAACAGGAAACGCAGCTCAGGCAGCTGCGGCTCAGAATTCCTTCTCTGCAGAATGCGATCCGGACCAGTGAAACGGCCATTGCAGATCTGAAACGAAAGGCAGATGTGCTAGCCCAGAAGAAAAAGTCAGAAGCGGCAAGAAGCGAAGAGCTGAAACAGGAACTGAATTATCCGAGCGAAGAAGCAGCGAAAGAAGACCTTGCCCGCATGGACCAGGAAATTCATAAGCGTGAACAGCATTATGAGAAGACGGGGTTTGCGGCAAGTGAAGCCGAGAAGAATCTTTCCGCAGGGCTTGCGGCAAAGAAGCAGGTGAATCGTACGCTTGCCGCAACCGGTGTCACCGATCGTGAGACGTTTGTGAAGAACCAGGCTGCTCTCCGTCAGGATCGAGCTGCGATGGAAACCCAGCGGATCGCGCTGCAGTCACAGCGGGATGCGGTGAATGGCAGGCTTTCGGTGAATCGGCCTGCTCTGAAGAAACTGCAGAAGTATGCGTCAAGCCTCGACGAGGCAACCCGCAGATGGCAGTGGATGAATGACTTGGCAATCACTGCGGATGCCGGCATGAAGGGCAGAGAGAAGATCACCCTTGAGGATTATGTGCAGATGGCATATTTCGATCGGATTCTGTACCGGGCAAATCTGCGCCTGAGAATTCTGTCCGATGGCCAGTATGAGCTGGTCCGCAGTGAAGCAAGAGGTCTGCGCAGCCATGAAGCACTTGAGCTGGATGTCATTGATCACTATACCGGCAGAAACCGCAGTGTGCGTTCGCTGTCAGGAGGAGAATCGTTCGAGGCTTCCCTGGCCCTTGCGTTAGGACTATCTGATGAGGTCCAGAGCCAGGCTGGCGGTGTTCAGATTGATACGATGTTCATCGATGAAGGCTTCGGAACTCTGGATCATGATTCTCTGTCACAAGCCATTTCCGTGCTGGAACGCCTGTCCGGAGAAAACCGTCTGGTCGGCATGATTTCCCATGTTGAGGAGCTCAAGGATCGGATCGGAAAGAAGATCGTCGTGACAAAGGAATTGGAAGCCGGAAACGGCACGCGACCAGGATCGAGAGCGGAGATCGTCTGTGAATAGGGTGGCTGAGACTTATCTGATCGTGATCAGCCTGGTTTCATTTGCGCTGTTCGGCATCGATAAGCAGAAAGCAGTCCATCATGCCTGGCGTATTCCGGAGAGCATTCTGATCCTTTCGGCAGCTGCCGGAGGCGGGATCGGAGCGCTGCTTGGAATGCGCTGCTTTCATCACAAGACCAGGAAGCCGCTTTTTTCCATCGGCATTCCGGTCATTCTGTGCCTGGAGATTCTGGTCCTGCTGAAGGCTTATCACATAATCTGACGAAAATCTGACATAATTCTGCGAAAGTAAGTTTCTATTATAAAAATACAGACAGAGATGTCTGAACTGAATTGATTGGACCCTTTCCCAATCCATCAGAAATAATCCCCTTTTACAACCGGAAAAGACCTCCCGAATCCCAAGACGGAGGTCTTTTCTGTCTGCAGCAGGCAGAGCAGAAGACAGATCCATCCTGGAAAGGACCGGAAGAATCCGTGAAAGCATGTCTGGAATCCGGAGGAAATCGAGACTTTGTACTTCGCTGATGGACGTATGAGTTGCTGGGCAATAATAGAAATCAGAGAGGAACCGTCCCTTTGCTGGTTCCTGATTGATCTCAGGAGAACGTCATGCACATTGTTCTGAAATTCCTGCTCGAAGCAATTCGGAAGAACACGCGGTTTTTCGCGGAAAGTATCAGTCTCACCGTCCTCTTCGCATGCCTTGCTGCGTCGACTCCATGGCTTCTGCAGCGCACCGTCGAGGCGTATGCACAGAAGTCCTCTTTTCTGCTGGTTCCTTCTGCCTGCCTGCTCATTCTCATTCCGGCTTCTGGGATCTTCCTCGAAATCATCTGGAACCAATCGCTGGATCGATTCGGCGGGAAGTATATCAAGGAGCTGCTCACGCGGTGCCAGCAGGTGCTGATGCGTGCGGATGGCTATGAGGTGATGAAATATCCGGAAGATACCCTGTCGTTCCGGCTTTACAGCAATGTGCTGGATGTCTTCAGAACAATCGGGCATCACATGCGGACTGCATATTCCTGGATGAGATTGATGCCGGACTGGATCTGGAAACAAGGAACCTGTATGAGGAGCTGGTGAATGAACTCGCTGCCGAAAAGAACAAGATCATCTGCATTGTTCAGCATTATCCGGATCCGCAGATTCAGTTTGATGCCGTCGTAAAGCTCTGATCTGTTTTTTGATTTGCTGAGTTCAGGCGGTGTGCGCATCTGACCAGGGCGGACCAGCGGATTGCGGAAGCAGCAGAGCGATCGCAGAAGGAGACGGATGCATTCCATCGGCCTGCAGGATTCTGGAAACTGGTTCTGATTTTTCCTGGAATTCCTTGCTTTTTTTGGAAAATGACAATAATAATGGAGGCAGGTAAAGGAGGGTTTCAGAATTATGAAATTCAGATGCAAGGTATGCGGGTATGTGTATGAGGGCGATGTACCGCCTGAGGAATGCCCGGTGTGCCATAAGAAGGGCGTTTTTGAACCAGTAGAAGAAGAAAAGAAGAATCCGTATGCAGGCACGAAGACCGAGAAGAATCTTCTGCAGGCATTTGCAGGAGAATCTCAGGCTCGCAATAAGTATACGTACTTCGCTTCGGTCGCAAAGAAGCAGGGCTATGAGCAGATTGCTGCGCTGTTTCTGAAGACTGCTGAAAATGAGAAGGAACATGCAAAGCTCTGGTTCAAGGAGCTCGGCATGCTCGGTAATACTGCTGAGAATCTCCAGGCAGCCGCTGAAGGCGAGAATTACGAGTGGACGGATATGTATGCTCACATGGCAGAGGATGCTGACGCAGAAGGCTTCCATGAGCTGGCTGAGAAGTTCCGCGGAGTAGCTGCGATTGAGAAGAACCATGAAGAGCGCTATCGCAAGCTGCTGCATAATGTTGAGACTAAGGAAGTCTTCGAGAAGAGCGAAGTCAAGATCTGGGAATGCCGGAATTGCGGACATATCGTAGTCGGCACCAAAGCTCCGGAGGTCTGCCCGGTCTGCGGACATCCGCAGTCATACTTCGAAGTTCACGAAGAGAATTACTGAGGATAATCGATTCATTGCTGTTTCAGGGAACATATGGCTGTCATATGTTCCTTTTCTGTTCTTAAGGGCAGTTGCGGTCGGATGGTTCCTGCAACCGCAGAGGCAAGATTCCTGAATTCTCTTCTGATGCTGCAGGACGCGTGAAGCCAGAAAAGAAAACAGGCAATTGCCTGTCTCATAAGGTTTTGAGAATTCTGACGAGCTGTTCGGTGTCTTCCTGCTTCGATGCCCAGCTGGTGACCAGGCGGATCACGGTGTGATTATCATCCGCCTGTTCCCAGAAGCTGAACTCGACCTGGCTGGCAAGCTGCTTCATCCTGGAATTCTCCAGAACGAGGAAGATCTGGTTCGTGGAATTGACGAGAGTCTGACGATACCCGCATTCCGAGAGGACATTCCGGATCTCATCTGCCTGCCTGACTGCAGATGCTCCGATTTTCAAATAAAGATCATCCCGGAAGAGCTCGTCAAACTGGATGCCGAGCAGCCGGCCTTTTGCAAGCAATGCACCATGCTGCTTGATGATCGTGAAGAAATGAGGAATCAGAGAAGGATCCGGAATCACAACTGCTTCGCCGAATAAGGCGCCGCATTTGGTTCCGCCGATATAGAACACATCGCAGAGCTCAGCCAGGTCTTTCAAGGATACCGTGTTTTCTTCGCTGGCGAGGGCATAGGCAAGTCTTGCACCGTCAGCATAGAGTTTCAGGCCATGTGCATGAGCAGTCCTGCTGATGGCGGTCAGTTCCTGCAGGGAATAAAGGGTGCCGAGTTCTGTAGGCTGGGAAAGGTAAACCATGCCTGGCATCACCAGATGATCCCGGTTGCCATCATGTTCGTAAGCGGAAGCGAAGGCATCGATCTGCCCGGCAGTGATCTTTCCTTCGGAAGAGGGAAGGGTCAGCACTTTATGGCCGCAGAATTCAATCGCCCCGGCTTCATGCACGCTGATGTGGCCGGTCTCTGCGGTGAGCACACCCTGATAGGAGTTCAGCAGCGCATCGATCACGACTGCGTTTGTCTGGGTCCCTCCGACCAGGAATTCCACTTCTGCCTGCGGAGCAGCGCAGGCGTTTCTGATCCGTTCCTTTGCGGAAGCGGTGATTTCATCTGCTCCATAGCCGGGCGTATGATCATAGTTGGTTTCTTCCAGACGTTTCAGGATAGAAGGATAAGCACCTTCCTGATAATCACATGCGAAGTGCAGGTCTGTCATAGGTTTTCTTTTTCTCCTCAGGTTGAGCATGATGCGAAATCAGCCACAGCATTCCGAAGATGCACGCAAAACCGGCAGCGTCTCCCAGGGTTGCCGGCTGATGGAATAGTGTTACGGTGATGATTGCGGCAGTAGCCGGTTCAGAGAACCCATACAGGATGCTCTTTTCCGGACCGATGAGCTTGACGCCAGTCATGTAGCAGGTAAAAGCAAGAACATTGCCCACTAATACTACAAACGCAATGCCGGCATATCCCATTGGTGCTGGAACATATCCGTAGGTCCATGGCCGGAATACGAGCAGCAGGAATACAGATCCCATCAGGAATGCCCATCCCTGCAGCATCGCGACGGGATATTCTGATAGCAGGCGCTTCGGGTAGACATTGTAGATTGTCACGCATACGGCGCAGAGCACCCCGGCAGCCAGAGCGGAAGGCGGAATGGCAAGATGCCCGATAATCCCGTGGGTCGTAAGGAGATACACGCCCAGCAGCGCAAGCAGGATGCTCGCGATTTCCCGATGAGAAGGCTTCCGGTGTGCCTGCATGCAGGATACTGCCAGAATCATGACCGGAGAGAGGTCCTGCAGGATGGTTCCGATTGCCGCCGAACTGAGCTGGATGGTCGTGAAATACAGAAACTGGCAGAAGCTGATGCCAAGCAGTCCGTAGATCACAAGGTCTTTTGCGTCTTTTGGATTCCGCCATGGATCCAGGGTATGCGCTCCGAATCGGAGGAAGCTGTACAGGAGAAGAAGAATTCCTGCCAGTCCGAGGCGGATCGGAACAAGCCATCTGCTGTCCATGCCCTGATAGGTGAACAGGTACTGTCCGACGGAACCTGATGCACCCCAGCAGATTCCTCCGAAAATCGTCAGAAATGCGCCTTTGATCTGTGTGTTTTTCATAAACGACGCCATTCTATCATCGCCAGGTTAGGCACGCAATCGGAAAACGAAGAAGTCAGGAAAGGAAGCAATGCATTCTGATGGCGGCAGGTCTCTGACGTCTTCAGATAGACATTTTCCGGGATGTGTAAGGGATATCTCAACGAAATTCCGGCAAGTGGTTCAGATGTTTTGATCTTCCTTCATTTATTGATTAAAATATCTTAGCTTTACGAGGAGAGGATACAGGTTATTTCATGCGTATTGGGCTGGATATCGGGTCGACGACAATCAAATGCGTTGTTCTGAACGAGCAGAATGAAATTATTTATTCGACTTATGAGCGTCATCTGAGTCATATTCTGGAAAAAGGAGAAGAGATCCTCACTAGAGTCAGGGAACAGTATGTGCCTTCCGGAAAGGCGGTGCTTGCAATCTCGGGTTCTGCTGGCATGGGGCTGGCAGACCGTTCGGGAATTCCGTTTGTGCAGGAAGTATTTGCAACCCGGGTCGCGGCGAATCAGCTTGCGCCGGGGACTGACTGCATCATCGAACTTGGCGGCGAAGACGCTAAGATTCTGTTTCTGACCAATGGCGTGGAAGTGCGCATGAATGGCAGCTGTGCTGGCGGTACCGGTGCATTTATCGACCAGATGGCTACGCTTCTGAAGATGAGTGCTGAGGAAATGGATGCGCAGGCCATGAAAGCAGAGCGCACCTATACGATTGCCAGCCGCTGCGGCGTGTTTGCAAAGTCGGATGTGCAGCCGCTGATCAACCAGGGCGCAAAACCAGGCGATATCGCTGCTTCCATCTATCAGGCGGTCGTCAATCAGACGATTGCCGGGCTTGCCCAGGGAAGGCCGATCAAGGGCAATATTCTGTACCTCGGCGGTCCGCTGACATTCTCGAGGTGTCTGCGGGAATCCTTTGATAAGACCTTGCATGTGCATGGCGTGTGCCCGCAGAATTCACTGCTTTATGTCGCAATGGGGGCAGCGTTCTATGCAGATAAGGAAATCGATCTGAATACGGCGATCCAGAAGCTGCGGGAGTACAGCAGAACGGCGACTTATAGCAGTCTGCCGCCGCTGTTCCAGAATAAAGAAGAATACTGGCAGTTTCATAATCGTCATATGAAAGCGAGTGTTCCCCGCATTTCGTTTGATCAGGCAGAGGAGCCGGTGCATATCGGCATTGACAGCGGTTCGACGACCATCAAGATGGTGATCATCGATTCCAGTGAGAACATCCTGTTTACCTGGTATCAGCCGAATGATGGCAATCCGGTCACGCTGGTCAGGAAGACGCTGCTGGAAGTGCTGAGCAAGCATCCGGAGCTGAAGGTTGCGAGTGTCACGACGACTGGCTATGGCGAAGATCTGATTCAGAATGCCTTCCATTGCGATTACGGACTGGTTGAGACGGTTGCTCATTTCACTGCGGCAAGGCATTTCATGCCGGATGTCGACTTCATCATCGATATCGGCGGCCAGGATATGAAGTGCTTCAAGATTGAGAACGGAGCGATCTCGAATATCTTCCTGAATGAAGCCTGTTCTTCCGGCTGCGGGTCTTTCCTGCAGACGTTTGCGCAGGCGATGGGCTATGATGTTCAGGAGTTTGCCCGCATGGGTCTTTACAGCAAGAAGCCGGTAGATCTCGGCAGCCGCTGCACGGTATTCATGAATTCGCAAGTCAAGCAGGCGCAGAAAGACGGAGCGGCCATTGAGGATATCAGTGCCGGCCTTTCGATCTCCGTCGTCAAGAATGCATTATATAAAGTCATTCGCTGTGCAAGTCCGGAAGAACTCGGCAGAAAGATCGTCGTTCAGGGCGGAACCTTCTATAACGAAGCAGTGCTGCGGGCTTTTGAGAAAGAGATGGGCGTAGAAGTCATCCGTCCGGATATTGCCGGACTCATGGGCGCGTTCGGGGCGGCGCTGTATGGTAAGAAGAAGGCAGGAAAGGATCATGTTTCTTCCCTGCTCAGCCGGCAGGAACTGGAGAGCTTCGAGCAGAAGGTAACTTCCTTCACCTGCCAGGGCTGCGGCAATCACTGCCTTCTGACCGTGAATACCTTCCATGATGGCAAGCGCTTCATCTCCGGCAATCGCTGCGATAAGCCGGTGACTGGCAAGGCTGGTGATGACAGCCTGGATCTGTATGCGTTCAAGCTTTCAGAGCTGCTGAAGTATGCAGAAAATCCCGGACAGGGAAGCAGAGGCAGGATCGGCATACCGTTCTGTCTGAACATGTATGAGCTTCTGCCATTCTGGCATGCATTCTGGACGACGCTTGGGTTCCAGGTCGTGGTCAGCCCGGTCAGCAGCCGGAAGCTTTATCAGGAAGGCCAGGGGACGATTCCGAGCGATACTGCCTGCTATCCGGCAAAGCTTTCGCACGGACACATAGAAGCACTGCTGAAGCAGAATGTGGATGCGATCTTCTATCCGTGCATGAGCTACAACATTGATGAAGACCTCGGAGATAACCATTACAACTGCCCGATCGTTGCATATTATCCGGAAGTGCTGAAGGACAATATCAAAGCCCTGGAACAGACGAAGTTCATCTTCGATTTCGTGGATATCTCAAATCGCGAGGAATTCCGCAAGCGGTACCCCGCACTGCTCAGAACGCATTTCCCGGACTTGAAAGACAATGAGATCCGATCAGCGATGGATGCGGCGTATGCGGAGTATGAAGCGCATATGAAGACGGTCCGCGATCAGGGAGCGCGGATCATTGAAGAAGCCAGAAAGCAGGGCAGGCATATCATCGTCCTGGCGGGACGTCCGTATCATGTGGATCCGGAAGTCAACCATGGCATCGACAAGCTGATCACAAGACTAGGAGCAGCCGTCATCACAGAAGATGCTGTCAGCGTGCATGAGAAAAGGTTCAGGACAGCCGTGCTGAATCAGTGGACCTATCACAGCCGGCTGTATGCGGCAGCGAAGTACTGCACCGAGCAGCCGGATATGGATCTGGTCCAGCTGGTGTCCTTCGGCTGCGGCCTGGATGCGATCACGACCGATGAGACCAGAGAGATCCTGCAGGAAGGAAACAAGCTGTATACACAGCTGAAGATTGATGAGATCACGAATCTCGGCACCGTCAATATCCGCCTGAGAAGTCTTCTGGCTGCACTGGAAGAACGGCAGGAAGAACAGGAGAAACAGTAAGCGCATGGAATATCTCACACCGAATTTCACCAAGGACATGCTGCAGGACTATACGCTGCTGATCCCGAATATGTGCCCGACCCAGTTTCGGCTGGTCAAGGCGGCAATGGAGAGCGAAGGCTATCATCGGGTGGAGCTTATGGGCAGCGGGTCAAGCGAAGTCACGCAGCTTGGCCTGAAGTATGTGCATAACGATACATGCTACCCGGCGCTGATCATCATCGGCCAGTTTCTGGATGCTCTGAATTCAGGCAAGTATGACGTGCATAAGACTGCACTGCTGATCACGCAGTCCGGCGGCGGCTGCCGGGCTTCGAATTATATCAAGCTTCTGCGCAAGGCACTGGTCCGCTCCGGCTATGACTTCGTTCCGGTTGCTTCGGCAAATGCGAGCGGTCTCGAGGCTGGCTCGATCATGCCATGGACCCCGAAGATGCTGATGAAGATCTTTGCGGGAATTGAGTACGGCGATGAGATTGTCGCATTGCGCAATGAAGCACATGCCTATGAAATACACAGCGGCGATGCGGATGCGATGTGCGAGAAGTGGGTCGCCCAGCTGGATGACTGGATCCGTCATGACAAGCACTATCTGATTCCGGAGTTCGGTCATGTGTTCCGCATGATTGCGAAGGACTTTGCATCGATTCCGATGAAGCGCGTGCCGAAAGTCAAGGTCGGCGTGGTCGGAGAAATCTATGTGAAGTTCTCTCCCACCGGCAATAACAACCTGCTGCAGTTTCTGGAGAGCCAGGATTGCGAAGTCAATATGCCTGGTCTGATGGGATATGCGGAATACTGCTGCGCAAACTGGGCGATGGATGCAAAGTACTATGGCATCAGCCCGAAGATGGGAAAGTATGCCGGAATCGGGCTGAATCTGATGGATCATATCGGAAAGAAGATGTCGAAAGCCATGAGGCGCTATGGCTTCTATGCCCCGGGTTCCTTCAAGGAGCTCATGAAGAAGCCTGGCGATATCCTCTCGCTTGGTACGAAGATGGGCGAGGGCTGGCTGCTGACCGGCGAGATGCTGGAACTGATCGAAGGCGGCTACAGCAATATCGTATGTGCACAGCCCTTTGGCTGTCTGCCGAATCACATTGCCGGCAAAGGTGTCATCAACAAGATCCGCGAGAAATATCCGGAAGCCAATATCACTCCGGTAGACTATGATCCAAGCGCGACCAAGGTCAATCAGGAAAACCGCATCAAGCTGATGCTTGCAGTTGCCAAGGAGAATCTCAGAGAGACGGAGGCAGCGCGATGAAACAGGTGCTGTTCGATCTGGACGGAACGCTTCTGCCTATGGACATGGATGCATTTATCAGGGCGTATTTCGGTGAACTGGCAAAGTTCATGGCTCCATATGGCTTTGAACGGGAGCCGCTGATCGATGCGATGTGGACAGGCACCGCAGCAATGGTAAAGAATGACGGAACGTGTACGAATGAGCAGCGGTTCTGGTCGGTGTTCGAGCAGAAAACCGGGCATTCCCGAGCAGCAGAAGAAGCTCATTTTCTGGAATTCTACAGCACAGTTTTTGAAAATGCCCGTGCTGCGACAAAGGTCAACCCGATCTTTCATAGAGTACTGAAGAATCTGAAGGAAGCCGGATGCCAGCCGATTCTTGCGACCAATCCCCTGTTTCCAGAGATTGCGACTGATTCCCGGATACGGTGGGCGGGGCTTGAACCGGAGGACTTCCAGGCGATCACGACCTTTGAAACTTCGTGTACGTGCAAGCCGAATCCGGAGTATTTCCTTGAAATCTGCCGGAACCTGGATCTTGATCCTGCCGAGTGCATAATGATCGGAAATGATGCGGAAGAAGATGCGGCGGCTCTGGAAACCGGGATGCAGGTATATCTGGTTACGGATTGCCTGATCAACCGGAAAGATCGGGATCTCAGCATGATTCCGCATGGAAACTCTGAAGCACTGGAAACGTTTCTGAAATCTCTTTCATTCTGACCTGTATTCACTGCAGAAAATCAAAAAAACTGATGTTCTGACATTCCATTTCCGGCCGATTTATGTATATTATATTAATGGTCGGGGCACTGCGACTTCCATCCTGCGGATGGTTGGCTCTGGCCAGGGTGTCAGCGATGACAGCCCGTCTGTTCCGGTCCTCCTAGAAACCGGAACCTTGTTTGGAGTATGGAAACATACTCTACCCCTCACGGAAGCTCCCAGCCAGGGCTTCCATTTTTTCTGCGTTTCTCAGGAACTGCAGTATCATGAGAGGCAGGAGGACACTGAAATGATCATTGATTCCATTGAGCATCTTGAAGACTACAAGGCCGTGCTGCCGTATCTGGAAGAGGGACTGGAAGCCGTGAAGAAGAACGGAACGGACCAGATCGGGAAGTATATGTTCGAACATGGGTTCTACATGGTTCAGGAAGGAGTGACGAAGCCGCTTTCCGAAGGAGACTTCGAGTCTCATCAGAAATATATTGACCTTCAGATCATTCTCGAAGGCAGCGAAGAGGTTGCCTGGCATGATGTCCGGGATCTGAAAGTGACGATTCCGTATGAGGAAGCAGGCGACAAGCAGAAGCTTTCAGGAGATCGTGAACATCATATGCTGATCTCGAAGGGGATGTTCTGGGCAGCTTTTCCATGGGATGGACATCGGCCGGTATGTCACACTGAACAGCCGCACACTTACCGGAAAATTGTCATGAAACTTCCGTATCAGAAAGCATTCTGACCGTTCTGATTGAACACTTCAGCTGAATTTCCGGCTGGAGTGTTTTATGATTTTCACAAGAGAAGAATCGGAGGAGAGATCATGGAAACAATTGCACAATCCATGGAACAGCTGATCGGTCATACCCCTCTTCTGGAACTGACGCATCTTGAATCTGCATATGGCCTTGCTGCGAGGGTCTATGCCAAGATGGAGTGCTTCAATGCGACTGGTTCTATCAAAGATCGGACGGCTCTCAGCATGATCGAGGATGCCGAAGAGCGAGGCATCCTGAAGCCGGATACGGTCATCATTGAACCGACTTCCGGCAATACGGGCATCGGTCTTGCGGCAATCGGAGCAGTCAGAGGCTACAGGGTCATCATCGTGATGCCGGATACGATGTCAGCAGAACGCCGGAAGCTGATGAAGGCGTATGGTGCTGAACTGGTCCTTTCAGATGGAAAGCTCGGCATGAAAGGCGCGATCGCGAAAGCTGAAGAGCTTGCCGGTTCAATGGACCATGCGTGGATTGCCGGACAGTTCGTGAATCCGGCGAACTGGAAGGCACATTACCGCACGACCGGACCGGAAATCCATGAAGCACTTGGGGGAAAGGTGGATGTTCTGGTTGCCGGCGTAGGGACCGGCGGAACCATCACCGGCATCTCGAAGTATCTGAAAGAGAAGAATCCGGGCGTGAAGGTCATTGCGGCAGAGCCGGCATCCTCGCCGGTACTAAGCGGCGGAAAGCCAGGCCCGCATGCGATTCAGGGAATCGGGGCAGGATATATTCCGGAAGTTCTGGATACGAATGCATATGACGCAATTACGAAAGTCAGCGATGAAGACGCAGCTGCGACCGGGGCAGAGTTCGGAAGAAAAGAAGGGATTCTGGTCGGAATCTCAAGCGGAGCTGCGGTATGGGCGGCGATTCAGGAAGCGAAGAAACCTGAGAATGCCGGGAAGAATATCGTTGTGATCTGCCCGGATTCCGGGGATCGCTATCTTTCGACGGCGATGTTTCAGGAGTGAAGCATGGAAGAAAAAGATCAGACACTGCTGAACGAACTCAATGCAATCGGCAATGAGACGGTGTGTGCGGCATGTGAATATCCGGATCGCACGCATATCAAGGAAATCCTGAAGCTTGCCCAGGTCGTGATCCTGCCGGGGTTCTTCCATTACCAGGGACTCAGTCAGGAAGAAGCTCTGGGCAGGCTTAGAATGGATCTTCGAAAAGAACTTCAGAGCTGTTTCTGCATGGATGGTGACGGGCGGGACCCGCAAGAGGTTGCAGAGCAGTTTCTGGAGGGTCTTCCTCAGATCAAGAAATCGCTGATTACCGATATCCAGGCAATTTATGATGGAGATCCTGCTGCCAAGTCCAAGGCAGAAGTGATTCTCTGCTATCCGGGCTTCTATGCCATCTGCATCTACCGGATCGCGCATCACCTGATTGAGCTGAGAGTGCCGTTCATTCCCCGGGTGATGACGGAGTATGCCCATGAAAAGACCGGCATCGATATCAACCCGGGCGCGAAGATCGGGGACTATTTCTGCATTGACCATGGCACCGGCATCGTCATCGGTGAAACAGCAGTGCTCGGCCATCATGTGAAGCTGTATCAGGGGGTGACGATCGGAGCAAGGAGCTTCGATCTGGATGAGAATGGCCTGCCGGTCAAGTCGGGCAAGCGGCATCCGGATCTCGGCAATTATGTCATTGTCTATGCCAATGCGACGATTCTCGGCGGAGATACCGTGATCGGCGATCACAGTGTCATCGGCGGAAATGTCTGGCTTCTGGAGTCTGTGCCTCCGGGCAGCCATATCACTTATCGTGTGAAATAATCAGATCAGGGGATCTTCTTCGGGGGATTCCTTTTCTGATCGGAATCAGCTATTTTTCTTTTTTCTGCGGTTAATTTATAATAGGCAGGTATGCAGATACTGATAGCAGATCGCAGAGTTCAATTCTGCGAAAAAATGAAACAGGTACTGGAACAGGAAGGATATGAAGCTGCTGCTGCGGCCGATCGTGAGAAGGCGCTCAAGGCAATTGCCGGGACGAGATTCGATCTGCTTGTGGTCGGCGATGATCTGGCTTCCGATCCGGAAGAGATTGCAGCTTTTCTGCGCAGAGTTCCGCCGACGATCCCGGTGCTGATGCTGGCAGGTGATTCGGCGAGAGGATACGAACACGCCTTCCGGATGGCCGGAGCAGATCAGGTTCTCGTATCTCCGTTTACGTATCGTGATTTTCTGAACGCTGCCCAGCGGCTTCTCAGGCAGGATACGATCGCTTCCGCCATGCCGCCGCTGCCCGAGGAGCCGGAACAGGAGCAGCCAGCGGTTCTGAGCTCTGACGGGAAACCGATCCGCAAAGTCAGAATCACGCCTCCGGAAGTACGGGAGAGTGTGACGCAGAAAGAAGCTCCGGCAGTTCTCAGCGCAGATGGAAAAGCAGTCAACAGCAGCCTCAGCACACCGGAATATCAGATTCCGGAAGAGACTGCAGAAGATCCGTTCGGAAATCATGAGGACACGGATTCCGTGACGATTCCTTCGATCGTCGCGCCCAGGACCGAGGCAGAGAAGATTCATCCGATTCCGCTTCCTGAGACTGAAAAGCAGCCTGAGAAGACACAGATGATCCATACCGTCAGAGAGGCTGAGCAGAAACCTGCTGTTCATGAAAAAACAGCAGAAGAGGTGAAGCCGAAGAAGAAGGTACGGAAGATCGAGCAGACACCGGAGCAGAAGAAGAAAGCGAAAAAGAAGAAAATCCGCACCCGGGTGATTCTGGCAGTTGTTCTGGCAATGATCCTGCTGGTTGTCGGCGGTGGGTTCTATATCCGCTACAACCTCAGAGGAGTTCCGGAGCTGGATCTTTCCAAGTTCGGCAATTATTCGAAAGCATCGACGATCTATGATTCCGAAGGGAATTATTTCATGGATTACGGGTCGAATGAGAATGTCGACTGGGTGACTGCGGATGAGATTCCGCAGACGATGAAGGATGCGATTGTCTCGATTGAGGACAAGCGCTTCTATCAGCACCATGGCGTGGATATCAAGCGGACCCTGGGAGCTGTGTGGGGCCAGCTCACGCATACGGCAAGCTATGGCGGATCCACGATCACGCAGCAGCTGATCAAGAATACGTTCCTGACCCAGGAAGTCTCCTACAGGCGCAAAATCCAGGAAATCTATCTTGCGCTTCAGCTGGAGAAACGGATGTCAAAAGCGGAGATCCTGGAATGGTACCTCAATACCGTCTATATGGGCGGCCCGAACTATGGTATCAAGAATGCAGCTGCAGACTATTTCGGAAAGGATCTGGATGATCTGACCCTGCGGGAGTATGCATGTCTTGCCGGCATCGTGCAGAGTCCGAATAACTACAACCCGCGGACGGGAGACATGGATCGCTGCAATGCCCGTACCGACACGGTTCTTTATGCAATGCTGGATAACGGCAAGATCACGCAGGAGCAGTATGATGCGGCGATTGCCGATAAGCTGGTCATTGCCGAAGAAGGACGCACGACGCAGACGAGTGACACCTATTATGCAAATGCATACTTCGTGGACTATGCCATGAAGGAGATCGCCACGAAGCTTCTGGAAGCGTCCGGGCAGGAAGTCACCGATGATTCGATTGCAGAGATGAAGCAGAATTTCCGCAATGGCGGATATTCGTTCTATCTGACCATTGATCCGGATATCCAGAGCGAGGTGCAGACGGCGGCCGCAGAATATCAGAATTACCCGACTGCAGCAGATGGATCAGAAGCCCAGTTCTCCGCTGTTGTCATCGAACAGTCGACTGGCGAAGTCAAAGCGATTGTCGGCGGCAGAGAGCAGGCTGCGACTGCAGAGGGATACAACCGTGCAACAGACAGTACCCAGGCAGTCGGTTCCAGCATCAAGCCGCTGTCGGTCTATGCACCGGCAATTGAAACCGGCGACTTCCCTGGCACGGTGGTGGATGATATGCCGTATTCCATTCCAGGCTACGGCACGAATAACGGCTGGCCTTCAGGCGATTATACAGATCGACCGATTACGATGCGAAGAGCGCTGGAACTGTCCCATAACATTCCTGCTGCCCGGTTCATGCTGGAACATGTAGGCATCGACAAAGCGTATGATTTCATGGTCAAGGAAGGCTTCAATGCGGACAACCTGACCAAGACGGCAGCAGGCCTGGCACTTGGCGCAACCGATGTCACGACGCTTGAGATGGGCGGCGCCTATGCTGCCCTTGCAAATGGCGGTGTCTATATTGAGCCGCATTGCTATACAAAGGTGCTCAACCGGGCAGGAGAAGAGATTCTGAATGACGGTGCGATGGAAACACATCGGGTATTCTCAGAGTCCACTGCATGGCTGACCACCGATATGATGCAGACGAATATGACTGAGGGCTTAGGTGTCAATGCCCGCCTGTCGTCCGTGACTTCGTGCGGAAAGACCGGCACCCATGAGCACCAGGTCATCAGCTTCGGCGGTTATACGCACTACTACACGAGCTTCATGCGGATTTCGACAGATAACTACACGAGCTTCACGAACAGTTCTTCCTATTATCAGGCGGCTCCGCTCTGGAAGGCGTATATGGATCCGATCCATCAGAAGAAGAATCTGCCTGATGCGGCAATCCAGAATAAGACCGCAGAGGAGCTCGGAATCATCCAGGTCAGAGTCTGCAACCAGACAGGACTGCTGGCTGCGGAGAGCTGTGAAACCAATGGCTATGCCATCACGGAATATGCAACCCCGGACAGTGCTCCGACTGAAACCTGCGAAGGGCATGAAGTGGATGCCTCCCAGTATGGCTATGTGGATCCTGAAACCGGCGCATGGGTTGACGGCGGCTGGTGGGATGAGTCCGGTAACTTCCATCCGTTTGAATGATCAGAAAGCACGTTTCCTGCATGATGCAGAAGACGTGTTTTTTCTACACAAAGGGGCTTGTTCTGTGCGGGTTATGCGGACTGATCCGGATATGCTAGAATGTCCATGAGGGGAATCTGCTGGCAGACGCCAGAGAAAGGAATTCTTATGGATAAGATCATTTCTGGGATTTACTGCCGCGTTTTTCAGGCTGGGATGAAAGAAGCAAATTACTTTCTGGGCTACCGCATGCCGGACTGCCTGGAAGGGGCAGGGTGCCTGAAACGCCTGCCTGCACTGATCCGGTCAAAGGGCGCTGATCAGCTACTGGTCGTCACGGACCCGAATCTTGTGAAGCTAGGCCTTGCCGCAAAGCTGACAGATCTTCTGGATCAGGAAGGACTGCATTACACCGTATTCTCCGAGGTGGAACCGAATCCGACCAGCGATAATGTCGAAGCCGGCTTCAAGGTCTACCAGGATCATGGATGCAGGGCACTCGTTGCACTGGGCGGAGGCGCGCCGATTGACTGTGCCAAG
Source organism: uncultured Erysipelotrichaceae bacterium (assembly GCA_900314905.1). Lineage (GTDB taxonomy): Bacteria > Bacillota_I > Bacilli_A > Erysipelotrichales > Erysipelotrichaceae > Bulleidia. Next base: position 5,433 of record OMXA01000018.1, on the reverse strand, counting down.
GCAATTGCAGCAAAGTCTGTTCATCCTCATAAGACTGTGGCGCAGCTGCAGGGAATTCTGAAGGTGCATGCAAAGATTCCGCTGCTGTTTGCGATCCCGACTACCGCCGGAACCGGTTCAGAAACCACGGTGGCTGCTGTCATCATCGATTCCGCAACGCACCATAAAGCAAGCATCAATGATCCGAGTATTCTTCCGCACTATGCAGTTCTGGATCCGGAACTGACTCAGGGCCTGCCGCCGAAAGTGACTGCCACCACCGGTATGGATGCTCTATGCCATGCAGTCGAGGCATATACGAATCATACCTACAATACGGAATTGGAAAACTTTCTGGCAAGGGAAGCAGTCCGGCTGATTCATGACAATCTGCTGAAGGCATATCATGATGGCAAGGATCTCGAGGCACGCGGAGAAATGCAGAAAGCTGCATTCTATGCAGGGCGTGCGTTCACACGAGGCTGCGTAGGATATGTACATGCAGTAGGACATACGCTCGGAGGTCTGTATGGAGTCCCGCATGGACTTGCGATGAGCATCATCCTGCCTCATGTGATGCGCCAGTATGGGCCTGCGGTCTATGATTCTCTGAGTGAGCTGGCGGATGCATGCGGCATTGAAGGACGCACGAATGCCGAGAAAGCACATGCATTCATCACCTGGATCGAAGCAATGAAAGAAGAGATGCAGATCCCGGAAGGGGCGGAAATGATCCAGGAAAAAGATATTCCTCAGATCATTGCCTGGGCAATGGAAGAAGCCAATCCCCTCTACCCGACGCCGGTGACCTGGGGCAAAGAAGACTTTGCAGAGCTGATCGCAGAATTGCGCAAGGAGAGAGCATGATGGAATGGACGAAGGAACGGATACACGAAATCACCGAAGCACAGCACAAGTTCTTCAGAACCGGAGAAACCCTCGATGTGAACTGGAGAATCGATAAGCTGATCAAGCTTAAGATCGCAATGCAGACACATCAGCACGAACTGGAACTGGCTCTGAAAGAAGACCTCGGACGCAGTGATACGGAGGCGTATCTCTGCGATATCGGTTCAGTCATCCTGGAGATTGATGAAGCGATTGCCGGGCTGAAGAAGTGGGCTGCTCCGGAAACGCACTTCAGCGGTGTGCTCTGCTTTCCGAGCATGATCACGAAGGTATACAAGATGCCTTATGGAACAACACTGATCATCTCTCCGTTCAATTTTCCGATTCTCTTATCGCTTGGGGTGCTGACTGCATCGATTGCCGGCGGCAATACTGCTGTGATCAAAGCCAGCTCGAAGTCGATGCATTGCACGGCGGCAATGCAGAAGCTGATCCGGGATACCTTCCCGGAGAACTATGTGACCGTGATTGATGGGGGTCATGAAGTGGCAGACTGGTGCCTGGAAGAACGGTTCGACAAGATCTTCTATACCGGCAGCCCGAAAGTCGGCAAGCATGTGCTTGCAGAAGCAGCGAAGAACCTGACGCCGGCAGCATTGGAGCTTGGCGGGGAGAACGGAAACTGGTGCGTGATCCGCAAGGATGCGGACCTGAAAGATGCGGCCAGGAAGATTGCATTCTTCAAGGCGATGAATGCCGGCCAGGTGTGCATCAACATCAACCAGATTGCAGTAGCAGAAGAAGCTGCGATGCCGTTCATCAATGAACTCATCAAGGCGTTTGCGATGCAGCTGGGCGAGAATCCGGAGCGGAATGAAGAATTCCCCCATCTGATTTCGAGAAGAGCCTATGACAGCTGTGCAGAGGAAGCAGAGCAGTATCGGGATCGGATCTTATGGGGCGGCAAAGGAGATCCGGATACGCTGCGCTATGCACCGACTATCATCTATCCTGTCAAGGCAGAGGAACCGATCGTGAATCATGAACTGTTCAATCCGCTGCTGCCGATTGTTCCATTTCCGGATGACGAAATTGATCAGATGCTTGATACGATCGCTTCCCGGGAACACGGCTTATCACTCTATGTCTTCACGAAGGATATGAAGTGGGCAAAGAAAGTCATGCAGACGCAGCAGTATGGCGGCGGCTGCATCAACGAGGTCTGTCTGCATCTGATGGTGAAGGGTGTCCCGTTCAACGGAACCGGACATTCCGGCATGGGGGCTTATCATGGCGAGTGGGGTTTCCGGGAGTTCACGCATCCGAGTACGGTCCTGATCGGTTCGACGAAGTTCAACCTGCCGCTGCGCGAGCATCCGTACAGCGGAACAGAAGGAAAGCTGAAGAAAGCAGTTCTGAAGTTCCTGGAACGGTAGTTTCAGATTCATATGTGTCTTTCTTCACATAACGTTCACCCTGCTGTATTACATTTAGTCGTGTTACAGGAGGAACAAGATGATGGATGAAGAGAAGAAACCTGAAGAAAGCACTGCTGCAGGAAACAGCGAGGCATGGAAGTGCCCATCCTGCGGCACGGAAAATACCGGGAAGTTCTGCAGCAATTGCGGAACCGCAAAGCCGGAAGACAGGAAACCTGAACCGGTGAAGAAGGAAGAACCGAAACCTGCATCAGAAGTGAAACCTGCTGCAGAGGTCAGGAAAGTTTCGCCGGTCACTCCGAAGAAGCCTTCGATCTGGAAGCCGGTCCTGATGGTCCTTCTGGCATTGTGCCTTGGGTTTGCCGGAGGATATCTTGCGACGCGAGCTGAGAATGAGGAGATCAGCGAGCTCAAGGAAGAAGTGGCAGATCTCAAGAATGAGGTCTCTGAGCTCAATGGCAAAGTGGAAGTGCTGGAAGGAACAAGCAATTTCTTCGGCGGCTTCTTCGGAAATGGCAGCGGAAGCAGCGAAAATGGTTCTTCTCCTGATAAGAAGAATATCTTCAGCGGGGAAGGCGAAGACAGCAAAGAAGAGGATGCCGGCGGAGCAGCTCTCGGGGTGAGTATTCAGTTCGGCAGCGGCAGACCGACGATTCAGGGATTCGCATCCAATTCCAAGGCGGAGGAAGCCGGACTTCAGGTCGGCGATGTGCTGGAGAAACTGGATGGGGAAGAAGCACTGACATATCAGGAAGTGCGGAATTTCCTGAAGGACAAGAATCCGGGAGATAAAGTTCAAGTTACAGTAGAACGGGATGGTGAAGAAGTTACTGTGGAACTGGAACTGGTGGAACGCACGAGCGACTATCAAAGCAGTACCGATCCGACCCCGGAACAGAGCGGATTCCCGGATGGCAGCGAAACCCGGAATGGCTGATCATGAGACTGGAGCAGAAGGTTCTGCTTCAGTCTTTTTCTGCTTTGCAGATCAGACAATATGCTGGATGCATGCGGAAATAATAGATCCTGCGGATAGGATGAATTCCGGGATTGATTATGATACAGTGACCTCAGATTCCAGGATAGCGACCGTCCGCCGGATTTACGATTGCCAGCAGGTTGTCTGCTGATTCAGAACTAAATGTCATGGAAATGATTGCTGACGGCACTGACAGTATCCTGATGCCTGAAGAAATGGAGAAACCTGAAATGAAACCAGAAGAACTGCTGAAGATTCTGAACACAGCCGGAAAGCTGAAAGTCAGCACCCGCCATAACTGGACTGAGAAAGGCCGGAAGGAAAGTGTGGCGGATCATTGCTGGAGACTTGCGCTCATGGCGATGCTGCTGGATGGCGTACCGGAGTATCAGAATCTGGATATGAACCGGGTCATCCGGATGTGTCTGATCCATGATCTCGGCGAAGCTTTTACAGGCGATATTCCGACATTTGAGAAGACAGCCCAGAATGAGACTGCAGAAGAAGACCTGTATCTGAACTGGGTGAATTCATTTCCTTCGCCGGCGAAAGAAGAATGGCTCTCGCTTCTGCAGGAGATGATTGAACTGAAGACTCCTGAGGCAAAGCTTTACAAGGCGCTGGATAAGCTGGAAGCAGTGATCTCTCATGATGAAGCAGATATTCGTTCATGGCTGCCGCTGGAATATGATCTGCAGAAGACTTATGGAAGAGAACAGGTACAGTTTTCTCCCTATCTGCAGCAGCTGAAGAAGGCAATCGATGCATGCACGGATCAGAAGATTGCTTCAGAAGGAGACTCTGAGAACTATACAGATCAGCACGATTGAAGCCGGCAGCAGAAAATTCCCGTGATAGAATACTCCCGGAGAAAATGACTATGAAGATATATGAGGGACTTGATCGGATTCCGAAGGGACGTGCCAGCGACCATATCACGCCAGGGTGCATTGTCCTGGAAGGCGGGGCATGGCGCGGTCTCTATACGCAGGGGGCACTGGATGCTCTGATGGAAGCAGACCTGAACTTTCAGACCGTGATCGGGGTTTCGGCTGGAGCAATGAGCGGATTCAGCTATGTATCCGGGCAGATCGGCCGTTCTGCCCGCATCAACCTGCATTATCGCCACGATCCGGAATACTGCGGTCTCGGGGCAATGATTCATGAGCACGGGATCACTGGATTCAGTCACTGCTTCACAACGTTATCAGAAGAAGAGCCTCTGGATGAGAAAGCTTTCAATAATCCGGACCGCAGATTCGTGGTAACTGCAACAGATTTAGAGACTGGAAGAAATGTTTTCTTTGAACGCGGCAAGACTTCCGACATCATGAAAGCAATCCAGGCAAGTGCAACGGCTCCGTATGTATCAGAACCAGTTGTGATTGATGGAAGAAAGTATCTGGATGGGGGCGTTGCCTGCAAGATTCCGGTAGACTGGGCATTAGATCAGGGCTATGAGAAGATCGTCGTTCTGAAGACCAGAGATCGTTCTTATCGCAAGCCGGTGAAGAAACCTGCACGGATTATCCGGACCGAGTATCATAACTATCCGGAATTCATGAGAGATCTTCTGGAAGAGGCACCTGCTTACAATCTTCTGCTGGACCGGATTGAACATCTGGGACAGCAGGGACGCCTGTTCATTATGGCTCCGGTAAAACCGATTGAGATTTCCCGCTTTGAGGGAGATATGAATAAGCTCGGGGATCTGTACTGGCAGGGATACAACGAAACAAAGAAGATCATTCCTTCCCTGAAGGAATATCTGAAAAAGTAGCTTCCCCCGGCCAATGTCAGTAAGTTAACATGCTGCATCGACTTCTGACCAAAGAACACTCGTTTCGGAAGATGGCGAGTGTTTTTTCAATGCTGTAGCTTAATGCCATTGTCCACCTGGAAGCTGTTTTTCTGAAGAAGACTGACGTTCAGACGAGAAATTATATGGAGCAAAGGCTTTGGCGCTGTTCTGAAAATGGACACGTTTCCCTGTTCTTTTTATGCAGAATATGAAATACTGAACTCAAGGGGAACTTCATGGAACAATATCCGATCTGTATCATTGACGATTCTGAAGATGATCAGAATCGTCTTCTGAATATTGCAGGCAAGGTGTTTCCTGAGGCAGTATGTTCCGTCTTTTCTTCCTGCTCTGAATTCCTGGCGAGCAGCAGTTATTACCTGCTT
>OMXA01000044.1 GCA_900314905.1 uncultured Erysipelotrichaceae bacterium | reverse complement strand
AAGTTCATCTCTCCTGAAGCCGCTGTGTGCTCTTAAAAACTTCTGCAGCCTATTATGAACCTGGTTGATGGGATTCATCTGATTCTTATTGTCGGGCAATCCTTTCATTTTCTTGGAATCATATTGGATAGTTTCCAGTTCCAGCTTCCTGACAAGCATGTTATGGCATGGATCTTTATCAGTTATCAATCTTGATCCTTTCCTGATATGATCCGTCAAAGCTTCATATACCTGTCTGCCGGTTGGCTCGCCCAAACCAATGTACTTTACAAACACGGTTTTACCATCTGTAATGGTCGCAATGCACATCTGATTGATAGAATGGCCTCGCAGTTTCTGGTTATTTTCCTTGCGGATGATATCTTCGCTGCGAACTGGGATAAATGTCTCATCACAATAAACATCTCCTTCAAGCAGGATAGAATCCTGAATTTCTTCCAGCAGAAGACATGTCTTTGCAAACCAGTATTTTGCCGTAGTAAAAGCATTCTTGTTGTTCCAGGAGTCCGCGCTTAAGCTGAGATATTGAAGCAGATTACGCCAGTATTCAATCCATTCGGTAATAGAAATCTTGTGACTGTCAAAGATAGTTCCTGTAATGACAGAGAATTTCTTATTGCAGTCACAGCACTTGTATTGCCTGACCCCGTAAGGATAGAATCCGTTCTTCTTGAAATGGACAGATCCGCAGAACCTGCATGAGGCTGGAACATATGAGTTGATCAGTTCAAGTTCTTCTTTACCATACAGATCCGGATGGCGCTCATTATAATGATCAACAACATCATTACGAATAAAGTCTTCCGACTGCGTGCGAACAGGAAGAAGATCCCAGGGAGTTCGTCTCCTGGAAATGAATCTATTTGATTTTGATGTCATGGCGTGGTGGCCCGACACTTAGGCAGGCAGTCATGCAGGGCCACCACGCACCAAAGTACACGGCTGCCTGCCTAAGCATACTTTCTAGATCCTTCCGGATCTCTTAAATCGTATGCCTTTCAGCCCCCTTGTGCAAATACGGCTTTAAAAAAAAAGCGGCTGAAGGGATTCAGCCGCAGAGGCTGCTCAGTCGCTATCGTGAGAAGCCTGATTGTCTTTTCTGATGAATACTTCTCTTGGCTTGGAGCCCTGAGCCGGACCGATGATGCCCTTCTGTTCCAGCAGATCGATCATGCGGGCTGCCCGGTTGTAGCCGATGCCGAAGCGCCGCTGCAATAGAGAGGTAGAAGCTTTCTGCACATCGATGACGTAGTCCTTGACTTCTTCATAGAGCGGGTCCGCTTCTTCCCCTGGCTTGCCGAGGAAGCTCTCGCCTTCGCCGTCGATCTGATCCAGCAGCACGAAGGCATCATCATACATCGGCACTGCCTCGGAAGAGACATATTCCGTGATGCGGCGGACTTCCTCATCCGTGACGAATACGCCCTGCACACGCGTCGCATTGGCAGCGCCGATCGGCATGTACAGCATATCGCCATTGCCGAGCAGCCGTTCTGCTCCGACATGGTCCAGAATCGTGCGGGAATCAATGCCCGATGAGACTGCAAAAGCGATGCGGCTCGGAATATTTGCTTTGATGATGCCGGTGATGACATCGGTAGACGGACGCTGAGTGGCGATGATCAGATGGATGCCTGCTGCCCGGGCAAGCTGCGTGATGCGCTGAATCGAAGTTTCGACTTCCTTGCCTGCCACCGCCATGAGGTCTGCCATTTCATCGATGATGACCACGATGTACGGCAACTTCTTCGGCTTCGGAGAACCATCTTCCGGAGCGGGGCTGTTTTCCACCATCGCATTGAAGCCCTGGATGTTGCGGACGCCTGCTTTCGAGAACATGTCATAGCGTTCGTCCATGATCTTCACGATGACCTTCAGGGCATTGTTTGCCTTCATCGGGTCGTTGATGACCGGACCGATGAGATGCGGCACCTTCTGGTAAGGCGTGAATTCGACTTTCTTCGGATCGACGAGCAGCAGCTTGACTTCATCCGGCTTCGTGCGCAGCAGGAAGGACGTGATGATCGCATTCATGCATACCGACTTTCCGGATCCCGTAGCACCCGCAATCAATAGATGCGGCATCTTGTCAAGACGGCAGGTGACGCAGCTGCCGAGCAGATCCTTGCCGAGGATGAAGACGAGCGGCTGGCTCTGTTCCTTTTCCGGGATCTTCGCAATCAGCTCTTTCATCTTGACTGGCGTTGCGGTGACGTTCGGAATTTCGACACCAACCGCATTATGGCCGGGAATCGGCGCTTCGATGCGGATATCGCGGACCGCCAGCTGCATCTTCAGATCTTCGGTCAGATTCAGAATCCGGGATACTTTGACATTAGCATCCGGACGGATTTCAAACTTCGTGACGGCAGGTCCGATATGAGTATCCATAAGCCGCGCTTCAATATCGAAATTGCGCAGCACCTGGATCAGAAGCTCCCCTTTCTCACGGGCAGCTTCGACGTTCGGATCATCTTTCGGCCGGGGCGGAATCGGATCCAGAAGACTTGGTTTCGGAAGCCGGTATGGCTTCTTCGGCTTCGATCCTTCCGGAGTTTCCGGCACCTGCACATCCGGGTCTTCCGGATGGCGGACGGCCGGAGAGGATTCCGGAACGTCTGCTTCAGAAGACTCTGGCTCGATCTGCGGTTCCTCCTCCGGTTCTTCCATCACAGGTTCGGGCTCAGGTTCCGGAATCTGTTCTTCTGATCTATGCTCTTCCGGCTGTTCCTGATGATCCACCAGCTCATCGACTGTCATGAAGATGGAGCGGGCGGTGTCTTCTTCCTCGGGTTCCGGATGATCCTGGGGCTCACCTTCATCGGCAGAGATGCCGAACGAAGAAGATACCGGCTGCTGATTTCTCAGATTCTGGAATGGCAGCGTATAGGGATCCGGCTCAGGTTCAATTTCTTTTTCCGGAATAGGGCGAACAGGCTGGCGTACTGGTTCTTCTGGCTCTTCAGCAGGATCTGCTGAGATCATCTTCACCGCCGGCTGAGAAGCGCCAAGCGAAGCAGGACGAGGTTCAGAGGGAGCCTCAATGGGCTCTTCTTCCTCTGATTCCGGTCCTGTCTCATTCTCATCTTCCTGAGGCGTGCTGAAATAATCGGCAATCGCTGCGAATGCCTGCTTGTATACTTCAAGATTGACTAGCAGCAATGCGGCGATGATGAACAGAACGACGATGATCAGAACGGTTCCGGACCGGTCTACCAGAAGGGTCGTGATGCTTAGCAGCAGTGCTCCGAAAATGCCGCCCCCGTCTTTCACTGCCGGACTGCCCGCAAAGAACGACTGCATGCTCATGGCGTACTGCTTCAGAATATCGAACCCGCGCAGATCTGCCTCGGTGTCCGCATAAGCGCACCACAGCAGCAATGCGCATATGATCAACAGAATCGCAGCCGGATTGCGGCTGGAAGTGTTGCCGCTGCGACGGTTGATCATCGTGATCAGGATCTGCACGACGAGGGCCCCCATCATGAGGAAATAGAACCGGCCGAACAGAAAACGGCAAAGCCTGCTCAGAAAGACGCCGACCACGCCCATCTGCATGTAGGCAATGATGGCAATCGCTCCGAGCAGGACAATTTCAATCCATTCCTTGAGTTCCTGGTCCTTCGCTTCTTCTGCTTTGGTTCTGCGTCTGCTGGCTGATTTAACTGTCTTCTTTCCGGATTTCTTCTTGCTTGATGACACGTTAATCCCCCTTGGTCAGATGACTGTCATTCCTTGGTGTTGATCTCCACGATCGCCGGCAGGATCATCGGCTTCTTGCCGGTCTCCTTCATGACATAGCGGGCGATCTTCTCCCTTGCGGCAGCGCGGCATTCCAGGTTGTCATAGGTTCCGTCCTTGGCCGCTTGATTGATCACGCTTTCCATGATATTCCCGATTTCCTTGATGATGTAATCGGCATCCTTCAGATAGATGACGCCGCGGCTCTGAACATCAGGTCCGCCGATGATTTCCTTCGTCGCGTGATTGACGACGACCCCGACGATGATTGCTCCGTCGGTGCTGAGCGTCTCGCGGTCTTTCAGCACCATGCCGCTGGCATCGAGATTCTCGGTGCCATCCACGAGCACATCCGCGCTTTCGACTTCCTCGAAGCGCTTGCTGAGCTGCCCGTTCTCGATCGTTGCCGCCTGGCCGTTGCCGAGCACGATGATGTTGTTCGCCGGATAGCCCATATCCAGAGCAATATTTGCATTGGAAATGAGCTGGCGGTATTCGCCTTTGACCGGGATGTAATACTGCGGGTTGAGCAGATAGATCATCATCTTCAGATCTTCGATGGACGCATGCATGGAATAGGTCCGCTTGGAATCGATCGCATGCACATTGGCAGTCTCCTTGTAGAGATCATCTTCCATCGAAGATTCCTCGCGCTCCGTGCCTGGAACTGCCGGAGAAGCGATGATGACGGTATCGGTCGGGCGCAGCTGAACAAGCTCGTCTTCACGGCTGGCAATCTTATGAACCTTGCGGAAGATCGTGCTGCCGGTGCCGCCGCAGATGATCACGACATTGTCCATGTCATTGGAGAAATTCTGCGGAGCGATATCCAGGCCGGCCGGAATCCGATAGTAATCCAGAGCAGCCATATCCTTCATCAGATTGCGCAGCTCATCATCGTAGATCATGATCTTGCGGTTGAACTTGTATGCCATCTCGATCACTTCGATGACCCGGTACAGGTTCTGGCTGTAGGCCGTCACGATGATTCTGCCCTTGGCATCTTCAAAATACGGTTCAATCAGATTCGTGATCCGATGATGCGGGCTGCTGTGACCTTCGCGGGTAGATCCTACGGATTCTGCCATCAGCGCAAGAATTCCCTTCTGGCCGAGTTCCGTGACATCCATCATATCGAACTTGAACGCTTCGTTCTTCACATCATAATCGACGATGAATTCGCTCGTATAGACCACATAGCCGTCATCGGTGCGGATGGCAACGCCGAACCCGTCAGCGATGGACTGGGTAGTGCCGAAGGTGCGGATCTCCGTGGAGCCGATCTTGAATGTCGAATTGCGGCGCACCCGGTGGACCTGAACATCCTTGATGCCTTCACGGCGGGCCATGCGCTCAAACATGCGGGCGGTCAGCGGGGCCATGTAGATCGGCGCCTTGATCTGCTTGCACAGATCCGGCAGCGCACCCATCACGTCATCATGACCATGGGTGATGAAGATGCCCTTGATCCGCTTCTGGTTCTTCACGAGATAATTGAAATCCGGGATGATCATCTCGACTCCCAGGTTCTCATCATTCGGGTATCTCAGCCCGCATTCAATCACGAAAATATCGTCGTTATTCTCAACGACATACATGTTCTTGCCGTCTTCATCAAGACCTCCGAGGGCAAAAATACGCACTTTACTCATAGATAATGATCCTCCTGACTATGATTCTCTTACTGATTATTATACGCGGAAAAGTTCTTCCGGCTCAATGCGTGTTTTCCGGGATGGCTTCTCCGTACAGGCTGAAGCTGCGGGCTTCGGTGATCTTCACGTCGCAGATCATGCCAGCCTCAATGCCGTTGCCGGTGAAGTTGACCAGACGGTTCTCCTCGCTGTAGCCGCAGAGCACTCTGTCATTTTTCTTCGACGGGCCGTCGCAGAGCACCTTCAGGGTCTTTCCGATCGCTGCTTCATTGTTTTCTCTTGCATATTTTCCGATTCGCTCATTCAGGATCTGCAGGCGTTCCTTCTTCACGGAAAGCGGCACATTGTCTTCCATCGCGGCAGCCGGAGTTCCTTCTCTCGGGCTGTAGACGAACGTGAAGGCGCTGTCGAAGCGGCAGTAATCGACCAGTTTCAGTGTCTCCTCGAACTGCTCATCCGTTTCGCCCGGGAAGCCGACGATCAGATCCGTCGTGAACGTGATGTCCGGGATCCTTGCTTTCATGTCATCGAAGAGTTTCCGGAAATGGTCTGCCGTATAGCCGCGGTTCATGCGCCGCAGAATCTCGTCTGAGCCGCTCTGCACCGGCAGGTGAAGAGCCGGCATGATATTCGGACAGTCGCGCATCGCATCGATCGTGGTCACGGAATAGTCCCGCGGATGGCTCGAATAGAAGCGGATGCGGTCGATGCCTGTCGCGCTGACCTTCTTCAGCAGGTGCGTGAAGCCGTCTTCCATGCCGAGATCCTTGCCATAGGCGTTGACATTCTGGCCAAGCAGCGTGACTTCTTTTCCACCGCGGCATTTCAGCGCTTCCACCTCCTCGAGAATATAGGACTCCAGGCGGCTGCGCTCCCGGCCGCGGGTATAAGGAACAATGCAGTACGTGCAGAACTTGTTGCAGCCGTACATGATGTTGACAAAGCCCTTCCATGGATGAGAGCGATGAACCGGCAGGTTCTCGATGACGGATCCCTCATTGCTCGATACTTCGATCGTCCTCTTTCCCGCCATCGTCTCTTCCAGAAGATCCGGGAACCTGGCGATGTTATGGGTGCCGAACACCAGATCGACCTGGGGATACTTCCGGATCAGATCTTTGACGATGCCTTCTTCCTGGGCCATGCACCCGCAGAGAGCGAAGATCTTATCGGGGTGTGCTTCCTTGAACGGGCGGAGGCTGCCGATCTCCCCCAGCACGTGCTCTTCGGCGGCATGACGTACGGCACACGTATTGAAAATCGTGAGATCTGCGTCTTCATAGCCTTCTGCGGGCTGAAAGCCCATCTCCTCAAGCATGCCGCTCAGGGTTTCCCCGTCTCTGACATTTGCCTGGCATCCGTAGGTACGGATGAAATAAGTCTTCCCGGCACCGAGATTCTTCTGTTCTGAGTTCAGTTCAAAAACCGATCTCTCGGCGGGATTGCTGCGTCTTCCTTCTGCCTTGTGATCAGGCAGGATATATTCCTGTTTATTCATTGCCGATTCATTATAACTTGAACATGCCGATCAAAAAAGCAGAAAGTACTCTCCTTCCTGCTTCTCCTCAGAAAAAGCCGGCGAACCGGCTTTTCTTGGTCTGAATGCTTACTTTTCAGAGATTGCGCCTACCGGGCAGGTCCCGATGCAGGTATGGCAGTCAATGCAGGTAGCCTCATCGCACTGAGACTTTCCGTTCTCATCCAGAGAAAGAGCGGTTACCGGGCAGACACCTACGCAGGCTCCGCAGCCGATGCAGACATCCTTATCTACTGTAACTGGCATGTTCTGATTATCCTCCTGTAGAAGCATTATATCATTCCAGCGGCCCCATAGGAACCGATAACGGAACTTTTCAGAAAACAGTGATCCGTAAAAAAAGAAAATAGTTTCATCAGATCCGGGAAAAGCAGAAGATGCTCACAGAAAGAAAACGCCCCTAAGGGCGTTCCTGGATTCTTCTGATTGCAACTGCACGGTCTGTCGCTTCATCGATCGTGATGAGAGCGCCGCAGATCATGGCGGGTGCTTCGGAAGGCGTGTAGCGGGTTGCTTCTTTCCGAACCGTACGGGCAATGACTTCCTCGACATCGCGGCCGAGAATGCTCCGGAACGGTCCGCACATGCCGGCATCGCTCAGGTAGGCGCAGCCGTCCAGAATCTGCTCATCCGCAGTCTGCACATGCGTATGCGTGCCGATGACGGCGGTCACACGATCATGGAACAGATGGAAGAACAGTTCTTTTTCACTGGTCGCTTCTGCATGCAGATCGACGAAGATGATGTCTGCAGACAGTTCTTTCAGAATGCGTTCCATGGCGGTGATCGGACTTTCAGACGCACAGTCCATGAACACGCTGCCAAGCAGATTCACGACGGCGATGCGCTTGCCTTTCACACTTCTCACCGCATAGGCAGAACCCCGATCAGACGGTTCCAGATTCGCCGGACGGATCAGATCCGGGCATTCCTCCAGATGAAGCAGAATCTCGTTTTTCGAAAATGCGTGATTGCCGAGCGTGATGAGATCCGCGCCGGCAGCAGTCAGAGAATGGCAGATCCGGCTGGTGATTCCTTTGCCATGGGCACTGTTTTCGCCATTGACGATCGTGAAGTCGGCCTGGACTTCCTGCTTCAGAGACGGCAGCCGTTTCAGCACTGCATCTCTTCCGCTTCTGCCTGTCACATCTCCGAGAAACAGAATATTCATGACTGCTTACTGCGCAATTTCCTGGGCACGGACTTCACGGATCACCGTGACCTTGATCTGGCCAGGATAAGTCAGCTCGCTTTCAATGCGGTCCTTGATATCATGAGCGATCTTGACCATGCGCTCATCATTGACTTTCGCCGGTTCCACCATGACCCGCAGCTCACGGCCTGCCTGAATCGCATAGGCATTCTTCACGCCATCATAGCCGGAAGCGATCTTCTCCAGCTGTTCCAGACGCTGGATGTAGTTTTCCATCGATTCATAGCGGGCTCCAGGTCTTGCGGCGCTGAGGGTATCCGCAGCCGCGACGAGCACTGCGATGATATCATCCGCAGGCTTATCGCCATGGTGAGATTCGATGGCATTGATGACAATCGCATTCTCGCCGTACTTCTTGGCTGCCTTGGCACCCAGTTCGACATGAGAGCCTTCCTGTTCGAAGTCAATTGCCTTGCCGATGTCATGAAGCAGTCCGGCACGCTTTGCAAGCTGCTGATTCAGACCAAGCTCAGCTGCCATGATGCCGGCAAAGGTAGCGACCTCCATGGAATGTTCGAGTACATTCTGACCATAGCTGTAGCGATAGCGGAGCTTGCCGACCAGTCTCGTCAGCTCGCGGTTGAGCCGGTTGATGCCGAGCTTGAATACGGCTTCATCGCCGATCTTCATGATCGTCTCATCCAGTTCCTTTGTCACCTTGGCAACGACTTCCTCGATGCGGCCAGGCTGAATGCGGCCGTCCTTCATCAGGATTTCAAGCGACTGGCGGGCAATCTCACGGCGGATCGGGTCGAAGCACGATACCGTGATGGCATCCGGTGTGTCATCGATGATCAGATCAACGCCGGTAGCCTGCTCGATCGCCTTGATGTTGCGGCCTTCTCTGCCGATGATGCGGCCTTTCATGTCTTCATTCGGAAGCGTCACAACGGATACGGTCCGATCGATGACTTCTTCCTGCGAGTAGCGCTGAATCGCAGTAGCGATGATGTTGCGGGCATTGTCAGCCGCCTTCTCCTGGGCAAGTTCATCCTGCTCATGCAGATAGGCAGCCACATCTTTCTCGCTCTTCTTCGCAACTGCATCCATCAGTTCCTTCTTTGCGTCTTCAACGCTCAGGTTCGCAGCTCTTTCCAGAACTGAGATCTGCTGGTCGATCTTGCCCTGCAGGTCTTCTTCCATCTTGCTGAGTTTTGCTAGTTTGTCATCTGCCTGTCTGTTTTTCTCATCCAGCTTCTTTTCCTTGGCATTCAGATTCTCTTCACGGAAGTTCAGATTGTCTTCGCGGCGGAGCAGCTTGTTTTCGGTCTGCTGGACCTTGTTCTTCTGGTCCTTCAGTTCCTTCTCTGCCTGCTGTTTCATCTCAAAGACCTGCTGCTTGCCTTCGATCTCTGCCTGACGGACAGTGGTCTCAGCTTTTGCATTTGCTTCTTCGAGAATGGACTTGGACTTGGCAACAGCCTGATCAAGGCCTGCCTTGTTCGAAATCTTCATGATGACGATTCCGATCACAACACCAGCAACTACGGCAATTATGGAGATCAAAAATGTGTTCATGCTTTCCTCCATTTTCACTGTAATCTGAGAATTACTCTCACCGGTGATTATATACTGAATGGCAGGGCTTTCACAAGGCTGAAGTAACTGCCCGCGTTGCTAAGTACCCCATCTGAAAAACAGTATCTCCGTGACCGGAAATACTGTTCTTCATGGTTTATTCTGCTTTTTCAGAAGCAGCTTCCTCAGGGAGCTGCTGAGGTTTCGGGAATAGTTTTTCCTTTACGGCAGCAGTGATTTCCGCGTCCGTTTCCGGATGCACTTTCAGAAATTCGCGTACTGCAGCAAAGCCCTGGCCGATCTTATCGCCTTTATAAGAGAACCATGCACCGGATTTCTCGATGATGTCCTGTTCCACTGCGAGATTGATGACTTCATCGACATGCGAGATGCCTTCGCCGAAGATCATGTTGACGACCGCAGTCCTGAAAGGCGGCGCTACCTTGTTCTTGACAACTTTGATCTTGACGACGTTGCCGATGGCTTCGCTGCCGTTCTTGAGGGTTTCGGATCTGCGGACATCGAGGCGGACGGAAGCATAGAATTTCAGAGCTCTGCCACCCGGGGTGGTCTCCGGGTTGCCGAACATGATGCCGACTTTCTCACGCAGCTGGTTGATGAAGATGGCCGTGCAGCTGGAACGGTTCATGACCCCGGCAAGCTTGCGCATGGCTTTGGACATCAGGCGGGCCTGAAGACCGACCGAGCTGTCGCTCATCTCGCCATCCAGTTCCGCCTGCGGAACCAGGGCGGCAACAGAGTCGATGACAACCAGATCAATTGCCCCGGATTTGATCAGCACTTCCGTGATTTCCAGGGCCTGCTCGCCGGAATCCGGCTGAGACAGGATCAATTCATCAATATCGACCCCGAGCTTTCTGGCATAGAGGGGATCGATCGCATTTTCCGCATCGATGAAGGCACAGCGTCCGCCTTCTTTCTGACACTCGGCAATCGCATGCAGAGCCAGAGTAGTCTTGCCGGAAGACTCCGGCCCGTAGATCTCGATGATGCGTCCCTTCGGATAGCCGCCGATGCCCAGCGCAGCATCGAGGGCAAGGCTGCCGGAAGGAATCGCGTCGACCGAAACGTCAGCACGATCGCCTAAGCGCATGATCGAGCCTTTTCCGTATTCTTTTTCAATTGCCTTGAGGGCATCCTGCAGCATCTGATCCTTCTTCGAATCTGCCGCGGGTTTTTCTTTGCTTGCAGTCATGTATTTTTCTCCTTGTGGTTATTTCATAGCAGGAACGCTCCGGATTCCCCGCTATGGGTCAGATGGACTCCATGATGTCACCCTTGAGCTGGCTGAAGTAGCTGACGCCGCTGGCAAAGCTCACGAATGCGCTGAACCAGATCATGATATCGGTGACCGGAAGACCCCAGATCTCAAACGGCAGATTATTGAGCAGAACAAGGGCAATGGAAACCATCTGCAGAACGGTCTTCAGCTTGCCGAGCATCTGCGCAGCAACGACCTTGCCATTCGAGGCGGCGATCATGCGGCAGCCATCGACGACAATATCGCGGCAGACCATGATGATGACCGGAACAACCGG
Organism: uncultured Erysipelotrichaceae bacterium; assembly: GCA_900314905.1. GTDB lineage: Bacteria > Bacillota_I > Bacilli_A > Erysipelotrichales > Erysipelotrichaceae > Bulleidia. Next base: position 4,800 of record OMXA01000044.1, on the reverse strand, counting down.
AATCAGGCCCCTGGATGAGAACATCAGGAACATGGATGTTGTCAGCATCTTGTCGGCGATCGGGTCGGCAAACTTGCCGAAGGTCGTCTGCATGTTGCGTTTTCTTGCAATCTGCCCGTCAAAGTAATCCGTGATGGCAGCCACGAGGTAGATCACGAGGCAGATGAGGTTGATGATCGGAAGATCCACTCCGCCAAGAGTGATCACGCCGGGGTCAAGACCGAACTGCGCATATGGAAACAGATAGACCAGGACCACAACCGGAATCAGAATGATGCGGAATATTGTCAATCGGTTCGGAAGATTCATCAGAGTTCTCCTTTTTCACTACCTAATGAGTATAGCACAAGCAGAATATTTTCAGATCGGAATGATATCTGCGCAGAAATGATCATTCAGAAGGTATTTTGATGCATTTCAGCAGATGATATGCGCATTCCCTGTGCTGATTGCAATTCCCGTCAGCATGATGCCTGCCTGACGCAGCGTTTTCTGCTGAGGGGCAGCAGGATCGGGCAGAGGCAGAAAAAAGAGGAGATTTCTCTCCCCTTATGGAATTTCACACTCTGTAAGCCATGTTCTGTCTCCGGTTGCCCGGATGGCAGCCATTTATCTGAGCCTTGCGGCTCCTCCCTTCTGGCTTCGTTTCGCTTCGGGGAGTTCTCCTACCAAATTTGGATTTCTCGCTTGCGGGGCTTATCGCGTTCCACCCGGTCGGTTTCCCGCCGGCTTCGTCACTGTGACGCTTTATGGACCCTTGCCATGGGACTTGCCTTTAGGTTCGGTTCCGCCGTCAGCCATAGGCTGCCTGGCCTTATTGATTGGACCAGCACAATCACTACCGCCATCACAGGCGGTGCGAGCATGGACTTTCCTCTGGCTTACGCCAGCGGCTGCCCGGATGTGAAATTCACTGCTGCTTGTTCCGATTCTGCTCGAAGACCTGTTCTTCCAGTCTCGACAGACGTTTCAGGATATCGACGTTGGCAGCGCCCTGGCTGGCCGGGGTCGGATTGGCCTCGAGCGCCTTGGTTCTGCCTTCCTCTTCAATCAGCTTTGCACGGAGTGAAGCGTTGGTACGTTCCAGTTCGGCAATCTTGGCATTCAGTTCTTCCTCCTGCTGATGGAAAGACTGGTAGTCTTCAATGACCAGATCCAGGAATGAATCAACTTCGGCAGCACTGTAGCCTTTGAAGTCGATGTCAAACTGCTTGTCCAGAATTGTCTGAATATCCAGATTCATCTTTTCCGACATGTTCTTACGCTCCCTGCGGTCTTATTATTGCAGACTCATTTCCGGGAATCAAGCACGCTTCCTTATTGAAAGCAGGAAAGGTATAATACTTCGTATGTCGTGTGAGGTTGCTGATGGTTAACTATCCGGATGGAAGAAAGGGTTCTGCTCCAGGGCAGGAAAGAGAATCTGCTGCCCATCGGGGCATGGAACTGGAAGCGGAAATCAACCAGACGAATCAGTACTACCTGCAGCAGGATCTTGCCGTCATCCACAAGAAACCGACGCCGGTGACAATCGTGCATGTGGATTACCCGCGGCGCAGCGCCGCCAGGATCACAGAGGCATATTTCAAGATTCCGAGCACCACTGACTATAACGGCATCTACAAGGCACGATATCTGGATTTCGAGGCAAAGGACTGCCAGTCGAAGACCTCATTTCCGATCAAGTCGATTCATGAACATCAGATCAGGCATCTGGAAGCGGTGACGAGGCATGGAGGCATTGCCTTCGTGATTGTCCGCTTCACGGCATATGGAGAAACGTATTTTGTGATTGCTCAGAAGATGACGGACTATATCCGCACCTGCGGCAGAAGTTCGATTCCTTATGCCTGGTTTCAGCAGAATGGCTACCCCATTCCATATAACTATGTCAAGCCTGTAGACTATCTGAAGATCGTCGACCGGCTGTACTTCAAGGAGAGTGTATGAGCAGATCCCGAAGCAGTGCGTCAAAGCATCGCAGAAAGCTGAATGCTCTGAACATCTGGACGATGATTCTTCTGATCCTGGTAATCGCTGAGATCATCACGGCGATGTTCGGTCTTCATCTGGTCAATTCCATGCTGTCAGATAAGCCGGAGCTTTCGGTAGATGACTTCTTTTCAAAAGAGTCCAGCCATATCTATGACAAGGACGGAAATCTGATTGCCGATGTCGGTACGCAGCTGCGTGAGAATGTGACCTATAACGAGATTTCGGAGTCTCTGATTGATGCATTCGTATCGGTAGAAGATTCCCGGTATTTTGTGCATGATGGGTTCGATCTGCCGCGATTCACGAAAGCGGCCATTGAGAACGTCCGCAGCAAGCTCACGGGTTCCGGGGGCCTGCAGGGCGGCTCCACCTTCACGATGCAGCTGGTCAAGCTGACCTACTTCACCAATGACGAGACCGGGAAGACCAATGATCAGTCGATCAGCTACAAAATCCAGCAGATCGCCCTGGCCAGGGAGCTGGAGAAGCAGTCCGACAAGAAGCAGATCTTCGAGATGTATCTGAACAAGATGAACTTCGGCGGTACCGGAAATATCCGCGGCATCGAAAAAGCTTCGCAGTACTACTACGGCAAGCATGCGGGCGAACTGAATCTTGCGGAGGCAGCGATGCTGGCCGGGGTCATCAACAGTCCTTATTATTATGATCCGCATAACTTCCTGGACTATGCGACTAGCAGGAGAAATACCGTGCTGTACCTGATGAAGCGGCATGGCTATATCACCAGCCAGGAATACAAGCTTGCCTGCATGATCAAGGTCGAGGATACGCTGGTCGACCCAGCATCCTCCGGCGCCGGCAGCACCTATGCGTATCAGTCTTATATCGATACGGTCATCAAGGAAGCAGAACAGCTGACGGGTCAGGATCCGCTGAATACGGCCATGGAGATCTACACGTGCATGGACCCTTCCGTGCAGACCATGATGGATGATATTCAGGCAGGCAATCGAGAGGAAGTTCAGTTCCCGGATGACCTGATGGAAATGGGCGCAATCTGCGAGAATAACCAGACTGGCGAAGTCGTGGCGATTGCCGGAGGCAGAAACTACGGCAGAGGCGGATCGATGCTGCTGAACCATGCAACCGATCAGTACAAGCAGCCAGGCTCCTCGGTCAAGCCGTTCCTGGATTATGCCCTCGCATTTGAATATCTTGGCTGGGCAACGAGCCATGTCGTGACGGATAAGCCGATTTCCTATACCGGCACGAATCTTGTGATACGCAATGCAAACGGGGTCTATCATGGCCAGGTCACGCTGGACTATGCCATTGCAGCTTCACTGAATACGCCGGCCATTCAGGCACTTGAGGAAGTGATTGATAAGGTCGGTTACGATACGGTTACCAATTACATCACTTCTCTCGGGTTCTCGCAGGTCAGTGCAGAGAACTTCGATCTCGGATTTGCAATCGGCGGTTCCAACTTCACCTGCTCCCCGGAAGAACTGGCAGCAGCTCATGCGATTCTGATGAATGGCGGCAATTACATCAAGCCGCATACGATCACGAAGATCGAATACCGTTCCGGCAATGCCGATCCTCTGGTTCCGGAGTATTCCGGTACGAATGTGCTCTCTCCGCAAGCTGCATATCTTGCGGCTCAGCTGATGTATACGGCAATTCATGGCGGGGTCTACAACTACCTGCAGATTCTGGAACGCAGCTATGCAACATATGGAAAGACCGGCACGACGGACTGGGGTTCAGAAGGACTTCAGTACAATATTCCGGAAGGTGCGATGAAAGATAAATGGATGGTATGCGATACCACCCAGTATACGATCGTGACCTGGATCGGCTATGAGAAAGGCGTCAAGGATGCAGGAACCTATATTGATTCCGCAAAATCCCAGCTGAATATTCCGGGCAACATCTGCTCGCTGATCCTCGATGCGGCAACCGGCGATTCCCAGCCAGCAGAACTTGCCCAGCCGGATGGCATATCCACAATCACCCATATTCTCGGAACATTCCCGTATGCCTCCGTGGTCGAGGGCATGGATCCTGGTCTGATCACGACCGGCAAGATCAAGAGCGAATATGCAACGCTTGCAGATCCGCAAGCCGCAGACACCGTGGACAATCTGGATTCCTTCAATGCAGAGCTGCAGGATGACGGCAGCGTGCATCTGACCTGGACCGCATACCCGGATCCAGACAAGCTTCAGGCAGCAGATTCCACGATGGATATCAGCCTTTATGACGCCAGCGGCAATGTCCTCGTCGCGGCATCCGGAACAAGACTGTTCGACTGGAGCTGGGTCTATGGGCCGATCCGCTATAAAGCAAGGATCAGCCAGAATGGTGCCGTGATCGGAGAGATCACCAGTGAAACCGAGGATACCACCGCATCAGATCTGAGCCTGGCTCCCGATACGGATACCGAAGCCTGCGGCTATTATGGCTATGAGTCCTCCAGCGGTTCTTCCAATGAAGTGTGCGTCACCTTCCACACGCCAAAGGAAGAAGAGGAATCGGAGCCCACTCCAGCACCCGCAGCCCCGACCCCGGATTCAGGAAACCACGGAAACAGCAATGCAGAAAGCCAGAACGAGCAGAACAATCAGAACTCCTCCGACACCGATCAGGACAGCAATGAGAACAATGGTACCGGCGGAGACTTCTGGCCACCTGATTTCTTCTCCTATTACTGGCAGGGATATCAGCATTGAGCACAAGAGTCTGTTATGTAAAAGCCAATGTCAAGTGTTAGTTTCAGATTGATTCAATATTTTTCCTTTGCTGTTGAAGGCATGAGGAAAGAGTCTCGGATTTTCAACA
>OMXA01000053.1 GCA_900314905.1 uncultured Erysipelotrichaceae bacterium | reverse complement strand
TCCTCTTTTCGTGGTGGCCGATCAGAAAAATTCTGAAGCTTATGAATTTATCGAAGAAATCTCCGAAAAAGGGCTTGATTTAAGTTATCAAATTTATTTTGAATGTTCCTTCTGATTCTGAATAAGTCTGATAAATTGAGAAATGCGCACCGGATAATACTTTGCGTGCATTTTGACTATCTACTTTGAGGATCTTGAGAATCGGAGAACTTCCGAATGAAAGACTTCCGCCAGCATCTACCTTGACATTTTCAGCTTTCCAGCTGCTGGAGGAGGATGAATATCCGTTCCAGTATGCGTCATTAGATAGATTGACAGTGGATCCGAGCGGGGCTTGAATCGCTGCACTGTACGTGATGATCAGCTTTTTGTTATCCGGGATTACCAGTGTCATGGTATTCGAGCTCGGATCCATCTGCACGGTGAAAGAAACATCGGGCGAATCTGCGCTTTCCTTGACATGGAGGGAAGAAAGATCAATCTGAAGTGCAGAAGAGTGCTTATCTACAAGCGTCAGGGTATCAGACCCTTCCAGGAGATCTTCTCCTCTCGGATTTACGGTGATCGTGAAATTGCGCTTCAGGTTGCTTGAGCTGGTCAGCTGTTTGGAAATGGAGTCTGCGATATGGATATCAGTGGAAGTGCTGCTGGAGTTTACTGGATATCCTGATTTGGTATAAACATTCATCGTATTGTTGAACGTTTTCTTGGTACCTTTCAGAACTTCAGGATCTGTGATCCGCATGACGATCTGAACCTGGATGTCTCTGGTGGAAACCGTATTATTCGTGTCACGAGTCAGATTGGATACATCAATGAGTATTTTCCTGGATGCGGAATCATAATAGCCGTAAGCACTCTTGCTGAGATTCCCGTTGCCAGCAGCTCCGGCATTTCCATCCAGAGCAGCGTTCTTCACGCCGATATCCATCCAGTTATCACCGAGATCAGTGATCGGGACAATCTCGGGCTGGATCGATGTATCTCCTTTGTGATCACTCCAGAAATATTTGGATGTCCAGAAATAGCGCACATAGACTGGTTCCATTCCCTTAGGAACTACATCCTCCAGACGGAGCGTTCCTTCTTCGTTGCCTGCATAGTTTACTACCAGACGGTAGTCGATGTAGGTGCCGGAAGATAGGTGTTTTGTACTTCCGTCTGCAGCAGTCCAGGATGACAATATTTTAGTTGCGGGGTTATTTCCGTCTGATATCATTGAAACATTTGACCATTCTCCGCTGGTTCCATCACTGGAGGCAGTGTAGTTTCCCCATTCACCGACTTCTTTGAAATTGGTTCCGTCCTTTGCAATATAGATCGAATCAGAATTGACCGAAGTATAAGATTCATTTGAACTATTGCGCATGCTCAGACTGTTGCTGAAGGTTGCAGCAGGCCGTGCCTGGCTTGTGCTGAATGCATCAGATTTCGGCTCTGTGCGGATGATGATAAAGAGCTGCTGATTATTCAGATCAATTGCTTTATTGAAGGTGAAGGTGCCGGTATTATTGGACACACTCCAGCTCCAGTTATTATCTGGGACTGCTGTGAATGCGGAGTTATCCTTAAGCTGGCTGATCTGCGTGTAGGCAGAAGTCAGATCTTTGGCATCAGCAATGGAACTGAGATAGACTCCTGCAATTGACACATGCGGAGTAGTTTTAATGTCTCCATAGATTGATTGGTTGCTGCCAGGAGCATCCTTCAGTTGAAGACCGGCAGGAATCTTTGTTCCGGTGGCAGTGATGATCCAGTACAGAGATCCTCTCGTGAAGCCTCCGGAGGTATCCTGAATATTTCCGTACCATCCAGATTTTGAAACACTGAAATTCATCGATCCAGCGAGCAATGTGTTGGTGCTTACATTGATTGATGAGAGAGTCGTGCTGGTTCCGCCCGGCCCGATTACGGTCCCGCTCAGCGAAAAGGAGTTTCCGGCTGTCGTTTTGCTGTAGCCGGAAGTGTTCACAGGCTTTGCATAGTAGGTCAGAAGATATGCGCCGGTTTTTGCAGCGTCAAATCCTAAGCTTTTAGGTGTAAAGCTGAAGGAAGTCATATTATCGATATTGAGCCACACTGTCTTCTCTGGCGTTAATGCGGAGAGCGCACTCACTGCGGCTTGATCGCTATTATAAGATGCTGAATCTCCAAGACCCGCCGAATAATAATCCAGTCTCAGATAGCCTGAATAATTCAGATATGCGCCATTGCTAGACAGGGCATCCTTGAACATGGAAGAGGAAACATTCCATAACCCTTGTTCATTGACCGCAACCTGATACTGAATACTTCCGGCAGGAATTGTTATGCTCTCACCGGCGCTGCTGCTTGCCCATGCGGAATCGGAATAGGAATAGAAAGAAGCTGGCGCATTTTGCGTAATCGGATCTGTGATTGCAGTCCCCTGGATCTTTCTTTCCCATTGCTGAGAAGAAACGTTTGAACTTGTATTACTGGCTCCTAGTGTCTGATTTCCATAGGTAGTATTCGTATCATCGGAATATGCTCCAGCGCGGTTTCCGATCTGAATGGTGCTATTGGCATTCGTTCCTCCAGGGATATTGTCGAGAACAGTTTTTCTGAGCTTCACATTGAACGTGATGGTTTTGCTCTCACCGGCACGAAGATCGCCAATATAAAGATTGAAGCCCAGGTTCTCGTTGCTTGGTTTGACAACATAATATGGAGTTTTTGCGCTGCTGCCTTCGGCAGAGCGCTCAGAAGCACTTGCTGCATCTCCAGAAGCGTCTGTTCCGCTGTAGACTTTGAAATCAGACCAGCTGCCATTATTATCCAGAAGAACACTCTTGAGCTGATCCTTAGTCAGATTCGTGCTATAAGTTCCGAAGTCATCTGAAATTTTGACATTGCGCAGTGTCCAGGTGTTTGTGCTGGCAGCGGTGACGGTGACGGTATAGGGGATCGTGACGATATCATCCTGAATTGTGATGGTTCCGGCATTCTTGGATACGGTCGCTCCAGTCTTGGGAGTGAAGGCAGAGATAACAGAAGATCTCGTATTGTTTCCGGATGCCGGAGTGGCAGTATTCTCAACAACCCCATTATTTGCACCGGCAGCTCCGGCATATCCGCTTCGCAGCTTAACCCGATACGTCAGCGAGCGAGTCTCATTTGCACGCATGGCGCCGATCGTCCATTTGAAGGCTCCGGGACTTGTCTCTGTTTTTGGGGAAGAGAGAAGGATCGTGCCTGGATTCTGAACTGCAGTTCCATCTCCGCCGGAAATGGTTTCATAAGGCTGAGAAGTGCCGGAAAGCGTAAGAGAGTCGCTGGAAATTCCGACATATTCTTCTACTGCTGCCTCATTCTTCGTAAAGTGATCTGTTACGGTAACATCAGGCATTGCAGCATCGCCACTTGCAATAGTCAGCGTGTAGGTCAGGTAAGAGTTTCCGGCTGCATCCTCGGAATATTCCGGATTAGATTTTGAAAGGGTGAGAGTTCCGTTTTCCGAATCATAATCAGGGTTGAAATGAAGTTCTGTGCTGACATCTCCGATGACCAGAGTCTGTTTATAGTTCTGGCGGATCTGATCTTGGTCAGGAGTAGCCATGAATGTGAAGCTTGCGTTCTGGATGGTCGAATTCTCGCCATCTTTGCTGATGATTTTATCTAGATAATCAGAGTTAACCTGAATCGTGATCCGATTGCCGGATGCTGAAATCGTCCCCGCTTCTTCATTGCCGTTCATGATCTTGTCACTGGCAAAATAAGGATCTTTCAGAAGAGCGGGAATTTCATAGTATAGGATTCCGCCATAGTTATCTCTCAGTTCTTTTGTGCTGATTCCTGAGAAATATACAGTAATGCGGAAAGGGGTTTTCAGGGGGATCAAGGTTCCAGAAGAAACCGAAGTCCAGTTGCTGCCGTCCTGCCAGCTGATCTGTGCGCCGGTGATGTATCTGGAGCTGCCATTCTCTTTCGTTTCATCAAGATTGATGCCGGAGACACTTTCTGCCCCAAGCATCAATTTTGCCGAAACATTTTCTTCTGTTCCGGAAGCTTCTTTATTGGCTTCAGGAGCGAAGTTGGCGATATAGGTCATATCTTCGCTTATTTCGGAAGGAACCAGCTTTGGTACTTCAGAGATAATGACAGAGGTTCCGTTTTCTTCTGCGGTCCAGTTGACAAACTGGTACCCTGGATTCGGAACCGCTTCTGAACCGGAGTATTGGACCGTTTTGGAATCTTCGCTTACCACGCCGGTTTCTTCGGCAGAAGTAACGCTGCCCATATCAGAGCTGCTTGATTGGTAAGTGATATGAAAGGCTTTTTCTTCTCCGGGTTTCTCTTGGGTATCCAAAGAGGAAGCAGCGTCAGGGGCACTGCTTTCTGCAGATGTTGGTGCAGGGCTGGATGTGTCTTCGGCAGCCAGGTGAATAGGTCTATTTCCAGATCCTAGGAGCAGGAAAGCAATCCCTGCAATGACGGTTTTCTTTTTCCAGTTGTGATTTTTCATTTTTTCCCTCCGAACGATACGAACCCTTAGTTATAAGCTGAAAATCCGTATGATCGACCTGGATATTATATTCTAGTGAAAGGACATTTGGAGAAGAAAATGACCGGGAATTGTTTTTTCTTATGTGCCAATATTTCTATATTCTGCTGAGGAATGAATGAGTCAGTTGAGATGCTTCTGATTCCGGCACAGGGCATAGCGACGTGAAGAAGGGCATGGTTCTTCTTTTGTTGTAGAATAATGCCATGTACAAGAAGATTGCTTTAACCGTTCTTTGTTTCTTCCTGGCTGCAGTTCCGGTGCATGCAGAGGGGGAAGATGCGACACCATCCCCCTCACCATCTGAAGAATCGCAGTATGCGGTATCAGTTTCTGCGATGAAAGCAGTGCTCATAGATCAGGACAGCGGCACAGTCCTGTTTGACAAGAATTCCTCAGAGCCTGCGGATCCGGGAAGCCTCGTCAAGATGATGAGTGTATATCTTGGTATTACGAACTTATCAGGGGACCAGGAGCTGACGATGTCGGATGCGGCGTTTCAGACGTATTCCCATGATTCCGGCGTTCTCTGGATCAATCGCGGTGAGACGATGAGTGCGGAGAGTGCAGAGTATGCATCGATGCTGACAAGTGCCAATGATACGACAGCAATGATTGCGGAAGGCGTGAGCGGAGATCAGGATTCGTTTGTAAGCCTGATGAATCAGACTGCATCGGATCTCGGAATGACCGGAACGGTTTTCTCGAATATCTTCGGAATTTCTGATGGTACCCAGACATCAACAGCAGAAGACATTGCTTTATTAGTAAGAAAAGCAGGAAATCAGGAATCGTTCCGGACAGTTTTCGGGGCGGCTTCCTATACGATTCCGGCTACGAATGTACAGTCCTCTGCAAGAGCAATTGTCAATGACTGCGGATTTCTGAAGAGCAGCGACAGTCATTATAATGAAGAAGTGACGGGCGGCAGAATTGCCGGAACGGATGATACGGGATATGGAATGGCGGTCTCTGCTTCCAGGGGCGGGACGAATCTGATTGCCGTTGTACTTGAGGAGGCAGACAGTGCGAGTGCTTATGCAGATATCTCAGCATTGCTGGAATATGGCTTCTCGAAGTTCCAGACCGTAACGGTCTCGGCAGACCAGATCGGCACGAAGACAGTGGAGGTTCAGCAGAATGGGAAGCATGCCTATGATGTGACCTTTTCGGTAGACTCCGGATTCAGCATCCTGCTTTCAGGAGATACGGATGCGAGCAGTCTTACGGCTGATATTGTGGTGCAGAATGAGGATTCTGAGAATCCGGATGAGATCACTGCTCAGGTGGTGTTTTCTTTGAATGGCAGCGAGATTGGCACGGCAGAGATGAATAAGAAAGTCACTGCGGTTACGGAAGAGGCGGATCATGCAGAAAGCGGGCTGAAGGGACTTTCAAAGTTTGATCTGTTCTGTGTGGGGGTTCTGCTGGTTCTGCTTCTGCTGAAACCGATGATCTCGTTCTTCCAGGCGCTGACGCCGCCGAAGAGCTGAGTGAATTTTCGATGAATCTTTTCGCAAGATGAAGGAAATGAGAAAGGACATGGTAAACTGAACATGAAGAAATTCCTGCGCGGATGGGTCGTGAATGGTCTTTCCTTATGGGTGATAGATCTGCTGATGGACAGCATCTCGTTCGGAGATGGCGGCGCGCTGCTTGCGACTGCACTGCTGCTGACGCTGCTGAATATGACGCTGAAGCCTCTGCTGAAGATTCTCTCGGCACCGATCACGATCCTGACTTTCGGATTCTTCTCAATGGTGGTTAATGCAGTGGTGCTTGAGGCTGCGTTTGCATTATCTTCGGGTTCTCATATCGATTCGTTCGGCTCTGCTTTGCTGGCAGGGATTCTGCTGGCGATTCTGAACAGCGGGCTGAATAATCTGTTTGCGCAGAAGTAGGAGGTTTCGGATGACATCTGTGAACGTGATTTATCAGTCAAGAAAAGGCAATACGAGAAAAGTCGCTGAAGCAATTGCCCAGGCGTGCGGAGTGAGGGCAATTGATATCAATGAGCCCTCACCGCTAGGTGATACGGATCTTCTGTTTATCGGAATGGGGGTCTATGCCGGGAGGCCGGATGCGTCGGTCATGGATTATCTGGATAATCTTCCGGCGGGAAAGATCCGCGGGGCAGCGTTGTTCAGCACAAGTGCAACGGGAACAGACCGCACGGAACTTGCGGTGAATCTTCTGGAGCATAAGCATATTACGGTTTATCCGAAGCATCTGCTTCTGAAGGGAAAGTTCCTGTGGATGAATAAAGGAATGCCTGATGAGGCAGAACTGGAAAAGGCAAGGCAGTTTGCAGGAGAAGTACTGGCTTCGTTTCAGGCAGAATGATGCAGGGCAGCGGCGATCGCTGCTTTTTTAACGATTAAGGAATATCCTGAAAGAAATTGCATGAAACTGTGAAAATTTCTGATGATTTAAGATGAGTTTCAGAAAATGCAGAACCTGCCTGCTTGTTTTTTGATATACTTGCCCCATATATGAAAGTGGTTATTCAGAGAGTCAGCGAAGCCTCGGTAACGATTGATCAGGAAGTTCATGGAGCGATCGGAAAAGGGTTTCTGCTGTTAGTCGGGATTGAGGATTCTGATACGGAGGAGGTCGTGCAGAAGGTTGCGGATAAAGTTGCCAGAATGCGGATCTTCGATGATGAGAATGGGAAGATGAATCTTTCGCTTGCGCAAGTCAAAGGAGCGATTCTGTCCATTTCCCAGTTCACGCTGTTTGCGGATTGCGCAAAGGGAAACCGGCCGAGTTTCGACAAGGCGGGAAAGCCGGAATATGCGAAAAAGCTGTATCTGTATTTTAATGAAGTGCTTCGTTCCTATGGGTATCAGGTAGAAGAAGGAATCTTTGCCGCAGATATGAAGGTGCGTCTGCTGAATGATGGGCCGATCACGATCGTGCTGGACAGTCATGAACTGAGAGGGGGATGCGCACATGGGGAAGATCATTTACGGAAGTGAAGTGTCTGCAGAGCTCAGGGAAGAGCTGCGTCTTGAAGTAGAAGAGCTGAAGCAGGAAGGAAAGAGAATTCCGAAGCTTGCAGTGATTCTGGCCGGAGATAATCCGGCTTCTCTTTCTTATGTCAGAGGAAAGGCCAAGGCATGCGAGGCTGCCGGGATTCTGGAAGAGACGTTTCATCTTGCGGGTTCAGTGAGTCAGGAAGAGCTTGAGAACCTGATTCATCGCTGCAATGAGGATCCTGTGATTGATGGAATTCTGCTGCAGCTGCCATTGCCGGCCGGGCTGGATGAGAATCATGCGATTGAGCAGATTTCCCCGGAAAAGGATGTGGATGGACTGCATCCGCTGAATTTCGGCAAAGTGCATCTGGGGATTCCGGCGTTTGTGCCCTGTACGCCGCTTGGAATCATGGAATTGCTGAACCGGATGGGGTGTGATTGCGATGGGAAGAATGCTGTCGTGGTCGGAAGATCGAAGCTGGTCGGAGAACCTGCGGCGAGGCTTCTTCTGAATGCGAATGCGACAGTGACGATCTGCCATTCGCATACGAAGAATCTGAAGGAAATCTGCCGGAATGCGGATATACTGATTGCGGCAGTAGGAAAACCGTGCTTCTTCAATCATGAATATGTGAAGGAAGGAGCGTACGTGATTGATGTCGGCATCAACCGCATGGCAGATGGTCATCTTCGGGGAGATGTGGATTTTGAAGATGTGAAGGATCTCTGTGCTGCCATCACGCCAGTGCCGAAGGGAGTCGGGCCGATGACGATCACGATGCTGCTGGAGAATACCATGAAGGCATATCGGGAGGCTGAAAATGAATCCGGTGGATTATGATCTGAATGATATTGTTGAGATGAAGAAGGAACATCCCTGCCATAAGAGCAAGTACTGGAAAGTGATCCGCATGGGTGCGGATATCAAGATCAAATGCCAGGGATGCGGAGCGGTCATCATGTTTCCGCGGCATGAGTTTGAGCGAAAGCTGAAGCGGGTCGTGGAGAAGGCAGAAAAGCCGGAAGAAAATTGAGAATTCCTTACTGGTAGAGTATACTTCTGTTCGGAAAACAGAAGGGATTCATAAATTAGCCATGTCATTAACAGCAGGTATTGTCGGACTGCCGAATGTAGGCAAGTCCACATTGTTCAACGCCATTACGAACAGCCAGGTTCTGGCTGAGAATTATCCGTTTGCGACGATCAATCCGAATGTCGGGGTTGTCGAGGTTCCGGATGAGAGAATGGATGAGATCGTCAAGCTCTTCCATCCGAAGAAGGTCATCAATACAACCTTTGAGTTCACGGATATTGCCGGTCTTGTCAAGGGTGCTTCCAAGGGAGAAGGCCTCGGCAACCAGTTTCTGGCGAATATCCGCCAGACGGATGCGATCATCCATGTCGTCAGGTGTTTTGATGATCCGGATATCGAACATGTGGAAGGTTCTGTGGATCCGGTCAGAGATATTGAAGAGATCAATCTGGAGCTCTGCATTGCGGATCTGGATACGGTGGAGAACCGGCTTGCGAAAGTGATCCGTAAGGCTCAGACAAAGGAAAAGGATGCAGTGCTGGAAAACGAGACGCTGCAGAAGCTGAAGGAAGCGCTGACTGCAGGGAAGCCAGTGCGTCTCATTGAGCTGAGCGACAAGGACAGAGAATATCTGAAGAATTATTCGCTTCTGACGGCAAAACCTGTCATCTATGTTGCAAATATGAGTGATGAAGAAGTCAGCCAGCCGGAGCAGAATGCATATTTTGAAAGCGTGAAAAAGCTGGCGGACAGCGAAGGCAGCGAGTGCATTGCGATCTGTGCCAAGATGGAAGAAGAACTATCCGGCATGGAGAAAGAGGAGAAGAAAGCATTCCTTGAAGACCTCGGCATTCAGACTTCCGGTCTGGACCAGATCATCAAGGCTGCATATCATCTGCTTGGTCTGCGTACGTTCTTTACGGTCGGAGAACCGGAGTGCAGAGCCTGGACGTTCAAAGAGGGCATGAAGGCTCCGCAGTGTGCCGGCATCATCCATTCAGACTTCGAAAAGGGCTTCATCCGGGCTGAGATCTACAGCTATGAGGACCTGATGGAATACAAGAATGAGGTTGCTCTGAAGGAGCATGGCAAGATCCGGCTTGAGGGCAAGGAGTACCTGATGCAGGATGGCGACATTGTGTTCTTCCGCTTCAATGTCTGATTTGCTAAAATGGAGTCAGATCAAGCAGGAGGATCAATCATATGAAACTGATTCTTGCGATTGTGTCTAATGATGATGCGTCCAGTGTATCTGCTGCGCTGACCAAGGAGAATTACTCGGTTACGCGTCTTGCCACGACCGGCGGTTTCCTGAGAGCTGGCAATACGACGATGATTGTCGGAACGGAAGACGATAAAGTAGATCACTGCATTGAGATCATCGGCAATGAATCCAAGCGCCGCACGGAAATTGTTCCTTCGACAGCTAGCTATGATATCGGCCGCTATGCGTCTTTCCCGGTAGAAGTCCAGGTAGGCGGAGCAACGATTTTCGTGCTGAATGTCGAGGATTTCCGCAAGCTCTGAGATCATGCATGCAGGCACAGAAAAAGGGGAGAAGTGATCCCAACGTCATTAAGTTAAACTTTTGTTGAACTGATGACGCATACACTCATACTCACAAACGGTATGGGTGTTTTTTTCTACACTTTCTTCTAAAAGA
>OMXA01000005.1 GCA_900314905.1 uncultured Erysipelotrichaceae bacterium | reverse complement strand
TATAAAATTTCTAAGCATCTGCTTTCCATCCGGTGTCATAATGGATTCGGGATGGAACTGTACGCCGAAAATGGGATACTCTTTATGCTGTACCGCCATTACCTCTCCGTCTGTGGTAAATGCGGTTATCTTCAGTTTTTCGGGGATGGTCTCGGCATCTGCCGCAAGGGAATGATACCGTGCGACAGGTGCAACTTTGGGGCAATCTGTGAACAGAGGGCAAGATGCGTCTGGATGTCGATATACCGGGCAGCGACGTCCGGATGATTAGCCAGCCAAGCGTCAAGCTTGTGCCTTATCGCATGGCACGGAGCACAAGATTCGTCGCCGAATTGGAGGATAAGAGTTGCAGCTGTATGGGTTGCAGCTGTATAGGCTGCAGTGGATGCGATCAGGGCATCCAGGGATTCCTGATGTTCGTTAAAGTTCCTCATTCTTTACTCTGCGGGCAGCTTCCCATGCTCCCGTAATATTCTCTCCACAAGGCTGACGCACTCAAACACCAGTCCATCGCAGTGGGGCTTCTTCTCCCTGCCCAGTTCCTTGTTCCGGCGCAGCAGGTCCGCGGTAAACAGCGGCGCCGCGGCGTTCGCGTCCGCGTTGGCGATATAGATGCCGTTGCCATCGTCCGCCACCCGGCAGCCGGGCGCGATCACGCGGATCGGGACGGGATAGCAGTCCAGCAGCGCCATTTCATAGAAGAAGGGCAGGTAGGCGGCGTCGATCGTGATGGCGATCGTATTCTCGTCGGACACATGGATGCCCGCCAGGTAGGCCGTCTTTCCGCTCACATAGTCCTGATAGCGCTGATGGGATGCTTTGGTGAACACCGGATAATAAGGCACATTCCCCTTCTTTCCATGGCGATCATAGGCATATGGGTATTCAATGGCAATGGTAGTCTTTTCCACCGGCGGGTGCAGCATCATCTTCTTGTATTCCGAGATTCTCGTATACGGGTGCTGCTTTGCAGGAGTCGGGTAATTCACGGTCGTGACCGGCTGATAGTCCCCGTCTTCTGTTTCAATCTCAAACTCCAGGCTCCGGTAGGAAAGCTCGCCGAGCTGACAGCCCAGAAGATCATCGACCAGACCGGTATATACGACCGTTCCGGGATACTCCTGGCCATCCAGGAATACTTTTTTCTGAGCGGGGTCGACCTGAAGACGAGAGGAAGAATCAGTTCCTAGTTCCAGATGAATGCCCGGATGATTCAGCATGCGCTGGAACATGGCGGTGTATCCCTTTTTCGGCATCTGCTGATAGCGATTGCGGAAATACCGGTCATCATAGGAAACCAGCACCGGCACTCTTCCGGTGACAGCAGGATCGATTTCCTCTGCCGTATATCCCCACTGCTTCATCGTATAATACTTGAAGACATGCTCGAAGATATAATCGGCTAATTCCCGGATCTCAGGATCTTCATTCTTGCGCAGTTCAAGAATCGGCACTTTCTGATCCATACCATACGCATCGATCAGCACCTGCTTCAGATGGTCTGCTTTTTCTCTCTGAAACAGCATCTCAATGGACGTCAGATTGAACGGAATCGGAACAAGCTTTCCTTCAAGATAGCCAAGCACCCGGTGCTCATATGGGAACCAGTCCGTGAACCGTGACAGGAAATCGACCGCCTGCTTCGAATCAGTATGAAAGATGTGCGGCCCGTACTCATGCCGGAGAACCTGATTCTCATCCAGATAGTCATAGGCATTTCCGCCGATATGATCGCGCTTTTCAAGAACCAGAACCTGTTTTCCGTAATCTGCCAGGCATCTTGCGGTCACTGCCCCGCAATACCCTGCCCCGACAATCACTGCATCATACATCATAGCCCTAACTCCTCTCTGATCCGTTCGTTTTCCAAGGCAATCCCCTGCTGCATGGTGACAGAAGGCTCATAGCCCGTAAGCCTCCTCAGCTTTGAGATGTCCAGCACGATCGCTCTGACGACCGGGACATCGCTGCTTTTTGGAACAATGCGGATCGGATGGCCAGTCGCTTCTTGTGTCAGATGAATCACCTCATTCAGGCTGGTCCCGATTCCGGAGCCGACATTGATGATTTCGCGGCTGATCTCTTTCTGAATCAGCAGTCTGATTGCCTGGGCAAGATCGGTGATATAGAAATAATCCCGGATGGAGTCTCCATCGATCCACATCTCAAACGGATCATTCTGATAGGCTTTCCGGATCAGAATCGGAATCACGCCCTGGCGCTTGCCGCTGATCTGATAGCCTCCATATGGATTGGACAGCCTCAGAATCAGATAATCCAGATCCGATTCCTGGATCACTTCTTCTTCCCGGGTCTTGCTGCGGGAGTACAGGGTCATGGGATGAAGAATGTTTTCTTCAGAGATCGGCTTCAGGCTGTTGCCATAGACAGTTCCTCCGGAAGAGAAAAACAGGAATCTCTTTGCCCCGCCCTTCTTCAGGCTTCTGAGCAGTCTCCTGTAATTTCCTGCGATGCCATCCAGAGCCATTTCCTCATTTTCGCTGACGGCATTATTTGCCACCAGTCCGATCGCATCGATGATCACCGCATCATGAAAATCCAGTGCATCCATCTCATCCGGATTGAAGGCATCGACCTCCTTGAAATCAAGCACCTTGGAAACATAGGGACTGTCAATGCCCCAGATTTCTGTCGGAAATGTATTCCTGAGAAGTGCATACAGGTTATATCCGAGATATCCGCATCCGAGGATAATCACTCTCTGTTTCTGTTCTGTTTCCATCTTCTGAGTCCTTCCTGTTCATCCGATCCGGTAGATGCGGATCGTGCTGTTCTGATAGATATTGGTTCCGCATCCGGCAAGTGCTGCATCGAATTCCGGATTCTCCCAGTATCGTATGACTGCGTACTGAACCTTGTATCTGGCTAGCAGTGTACCGGTTTCTTCATATGGCGCTTTCTGCGCTTCGTCCCATGGATGATGGCGTCTGGCAATCTGATACAGATCTTCATTAACTCTCGTATCGGTATAATACGTATCCCGCGGCGTGATCAGCTGGATCACATTCGGCAGATAGGAACGAGTCGCTTCGATCTGAGAAAGGATGACCGGCTGATTGCCTGAAAAAGCACCTTCTCCGATTTCCTCTTTCAATGCAGCAATCGCTTCTGCCTCCTCTTTCGTCACCTTCGAAAGAGGATCGGTATCTCCTGCATGGGATACATAGAATCCATACGAAGCGTTTCCATCTCCCTTCAGGGCAAGAACATTCGTATCAATGGTCACAAACAGAAGGAGTCCTCCAAGACAGGTCTGCAGAAGCCGCCTTTGCCTGGATGCATTGAGGTGCTGGAAGATCAGATTGATCAGAAACAGCTCGGTGAACGGATTGAACAGAACCTCCCATGCCCGGTAGAACACATTGGACGCAATCGTCGCAGCGATTGCAGGAGTTGCAAGCGGGTTCATGAATACGAGCAGCATCAGCTGCGCAGTGACCTTCAGATAAAGATCTTCTGGTTTCACGGCATTCTGAATCAGCAGAATGACCCCGACCCATCTCAGCACGTTGATCAGATTATCCAGCCATGTGCTGTAGACGAAGAAGTAATCCTTGACCATATCCACATTCTGATGATTCCGGAAGTAATAATCATAGTCATAAAGGAATTCCGGATGTGCAAGGTGCAGATAAAGCGAATAGCCCATGCAGATGCATGGAATCAGAATCACGAAGATCAGTCTGGCATGTTTCTCAATGAAGAGATCCAGGCGATGGAGCAGATCCCGGAACTTCTGTCTCGTGAAGAGCAGGAAATAGTACACTGCAAAGAATGCCATGATCAGATACGCTGCAGAGGTCTGATGCGTGAGCATCACGCATGCATATACGACCAGCGGAATGACATAGAGCGACATCTGCAGGAAGGCATTCTCCCCTTTTCTGAGAAACAGAAACGCCGCAAGAATCGAAAGCACCGCAAAAGAGATAAACAGATACGAGCTGGAACAGGCAATGCCGGCAAAGCTGATGACCGGAAGAATCTTTACTGCATCAGAATCCGTGAATTCTCCGGCGATCCACCGGTAGATGGAAACCATCAGGAGCGTGATGAACAGCGTTCTCCAGGTGTTTCCATACCATGCATCCACCACCCGCCAGTAGTAGAGATTCAGATAGAACATCCCGAAGAACAGAAGCGCGCGCTTCTGCCAGACATTCTTCGTCTTCAGAAGTCCGGTGATGTTGATCAGCAAGGCGGTGCTGACCAGCTGATACAGCAGTCCCATTCCCCATACCGAAGCTTTCAGGGTTTCCACCTGCCCCAGCTTCAGCGCCCCAGCGATCAGATTCAGACTGTATACGAAAACGCTGACCAGTGGATAATATGCCTGATAAAGATAGAGCGAATCCCATTCTGCTCCGCTCACGCCGGTGTACGGATTGAACAGATTGATATGCGCATTTCTGATATTCTGTGAAATGTAGCCAAGGTACATCGTGGCATCTGAGAATTCCAGATCCACATAGCAATGATAGAAGACATAGCAGAAAACCGCTGCCCCTGCCAGCAGGCAGAGCGACGATCTGCTTTTCAGATGGTCCAGCACTTTCTTCCAGGAACGGATCGTGCAATACAGCATGAACAGAATCACCAGAACGGTTTCCCAGAACAGAATCCGGAAATCTCCATGCAGGATCTCAACCGGATAATAGAGGATTGCAATCAGCGCAAAAAATGCAGCAGCACCATAAGGAGCTCCATACTTTCCCACCGTGCAGTTCACCTGATCTGCAATCCAGTCTCCAAGACCCTCAAATAAAACAAACAGGATCAGGACCGCTGCCGCTATCAGTTTCATGAATGCTTATCCTCCCGCTCCTTGTAAGCGAGAATCACTTCATTCAGGTTCTGAAGCGCCTGATTCTTGATCGCATCCAGAATGATCCCGGACATCATGATCACCGCGGAGATCACCATCAGAGCACTTCCTGCAAGCGGACTTCCGATCGTGCTTACGAGGATGCCGAGCACCAGGAAAAACAGGAAGAACCAGAAGAAGAAAAACATCGGCCGGTAGTTCTTATAAAGATCAAACAGCGTCAGAAGCACTCTCATCCCGTCTTTATAGGTATTCAGCTTGGAGAAGGATCCTTCCGGGCGATCCCGGTAGGTGATCGGAACTTCCCGGATCTTCATTCTGCTGATCAAGGCGAATACGGACATCTCCGTTTCAATCTGGAACCCATCTGACTGAATCGGCATGCATTTGACAAATCGCCTCGAAAACGCCCGGTATCCGGTCATGATGTCATGAATATTCCCATGGAAGAGATGATTGATCAGATCCCGTACCATATTATTCCCGAATTCATGGAATGCCCGCTTATTCTCGGAATAATAGGTGCCATTCGAAAGACGGTCGCCGATCGCCATGTCGATGCCCTCATTCAGAACCGGATCGAGCAGCACGTGAACCTCCTCTGCCGGATAGGTATCATCTCCGTCCACCAGAATATATGCATCCGCATCAATCTCACGGAACATCGTTCTGACGACATTGCCTTTTCCCTGATGTTCTTCTGTTCTGACAATGGCACCTGCTTCTAGAGCAAGTTCAGACGTACGATCCGTGGAATTATTATCGTAGACATAGATTTCAGCATCCGGAAGGACCGCTCTGAAATCACTGACGACTTTGGCTACGGTCAGCTCTTCGTTATAGCATGGAATCAGCACTGCAACTTTTTGATTACTCATAACGCTCCTATTTTATCATGACTGCGCATGACTTCGGGAGTATCCTTGAATCATGCATTCTGAAAGAGCAGACCTTCCGGCTTTCCGGAGGATCTGCTCTGTTTTCCTGAATCGTAACCCTGATTCCTTTTTTCAATTGCCCCCTTCACCCCCTGTGCCTTGATCAGCAGGAGGAGCTTCAGGCTGGTCTGCAGGAGACTGAGCAGGTTCCGGCGTCGGGGTAGGGGTTGGAGCTGGAGTTGGAGTTGGGGTTGGTTCTGGTGCAGCTGGTGTCGGAGTCGGAGTTTGCTCCGGGGTCGGTGCCGGGGTGGAAGTCTCCTGAGGAGAAGAATTGCACATATTGTTATACCAGTACATTCCGGCAAGCTTGCAGCCTTCTTCTGTATTTGTATCCGGAGTCGCCGAAGGAGTCGGGGTTGCGGCAGCAGAGTTGTCGACAACGGTCACATTGACCGCCGAAATGCTGTCAATTGATGTACCATCAGCAGGATCCTGGGCAATGATGATGCCAGTAGGCTGGGTGCTGTCCTGAACATAGCTGATATTCAGCGCCAGACCATAGGAATTGCAGAAGGACTGCAGCGTTCCGATATCTCTGCCCACATAATTTCCGATCGTAGTCGGCAGAGTATCCTGAATCATCGTTTCGTTATAAGCCTCTTTGCAGATTGCAGGAACTTCGAAGACCCAGTTTGCTGACCACTGGACACTAGTCATCGGCGTGATCGCAGTGGTCATATCGATATTGCGGTCAATCACGGCTTTGGCATCTGCCAGTGCTCCCTGCCAGATCCGGACGATAGACAATGAAATCTGAAGCCCCTCGTCCCAGAGACCGGAGTTATATCCCGTAATCCTGCCGGACTGGATATCGAATACCTTCTCCGGATGTTCGCTGTCATAGTAGCGGTTGGTTTTCTGAAGTGCATAGGACACGAAGCTGGTCATCTGTCCCACCGAGAGATTGGTCTGAATGTTATTCCCAGCAGCGTCAAGCACCTTCAGGAACGTGTTGATGTCTCTGGTTCTGAGAATCGTGCGGACAATTGCCTCAATGACTTCCTGCTGATGTTCCTGGCGGGCGAAGTCTCCGGTAGGGAACGCATGACGTTCTCTTGCAAAGGCAAGTGCCTGTTCGCCATCCAGCAGAACGTTATCTCCTGCCGGAACCCAGACCGTATAGGTGCCGCGGGTGCTGGAAGAAGTCTGTCCGACGAATTCCAGCGGAGAATTCACGACGATTCCCCCAAGAGCATCGACAATATCAACCACCCCCTGGAAATTCGTATCAACATAGTAATCGATATCGACTCCGGTCAGGTTTTCAACTGTCTGGATCGTGCAGCCGACGCTGACCGCATGAGCGGAATTGATTTTCGAGGAAGCGCCATTGTAGCAGCTGATCGGAACATAGGAGTCACGCGCAATCGAAGTCATCGTGACTTTCATCGAGATCGGATTGACCGAGCATAGAATCAGCGTGTCTGACAGCCCATCCGCATTTCCGATCAGAAGCACCGTAAACGGAGTCGTGGTGATATCAATATCAGAACCGCTGTCATTTTCTACCGTAACCTTATCTTCGAAATCGAGAATCGAAGCGGTATCGTCAATCAGATCCGCCAGACTGGTTTCATTCTGGAACATGCTCTGATAATTGGTCGGCAGGATTGCACACTGGATTTCGTTATTGAACAATGCGAGCAGTTCGGAAGCATAGTCCGTGTATTCTTCATAATTGACCTTGATGCCTTTCGCATTGATCTGGTTCTTTCCAAGCTCTGCGGTATTGGTTCCGGTCGCATAGCCCACGGTTTTTCCATCCAGCTGGCTGACATCGGAGATTTCCTGTGTCCCGCCTGCGTTATAAACCACAAGAGAAGTAGAAACAGATTCCGTCGTAGTCGTGCTGGTGATCCGGTTGACGCTCGAATTGACTCTGGTCACTGCATACGTACCATAGCCGCCGATGACCAGAAACACGCACATCAGGACAATACCGGTAATATAGACCGTCTTCTTCTTTCTGCGGATGCCCAGCATCACCGCAGTGTTCATCACGAGCAGTACGATGAGGCAGAGCACATTGACCAGGATGAAGTCCTTCCGGGAAAGACTGGAAAACCTGGTTGTGTTCATCATCGTATAAATGACCAGCAGGTTCGTGACGACCGTAAGAATCGTGATGATGAGATTTGCCTGCGTCATATCGCGGTGAAATCTGGTCTGATCCGCTTTTTTCGTATGTCTGACTTGTTTATTGCTCATCATCAGCCCTCCGAAGCTGCGGTCGCTTCCGCACTGCTGCCCGATCCGTTTGCGGCTTCCCAGGCATTGACAGAATTCATATCATAGAATTCCGCAATTTCCATTCTGCCATCATTGTCGACCACAAGAAAACGCATATCATTGACGAAATCAGACGCATTCAGCGAAGATCCCATTTGATACGTCCAGGATACCTGAACCTGGTAGCAGGGATACGTTTGGGCTGGATCAATCGTATTGATCGTATAATCATCCGTCTGGAATGTATCCTTATCCGCCGTGATCGAAGTGACCTCAGGCAGATTCTCTCTGCCATACTGGCTGATGTAGAGGTCCATATCCTTGTAATAGTTGTATCGCGACCACTCTTCGAAGGTCGTGTACTTCTCACCGAAGATATACTGCAGACCGCCTACTTCATAGTTTCCATCCTTGTTGGTCCAGGTGAAGTAGTCTGAGACAAAGCATCTGACCAATGCGGTCGCATAGGCATTCTGATCCGTTCCCTGCATCGCATCTGTCAGTTCCTGGAAACACTCTTTCTCAAAGTCAGTAGGGTTATTTCCGATTTCATACAGGTCATTCTGCATGGAGCGATCGGTATCCGAAGAAAGAGAAGCATTTGTTCCGCCTGAAGACGAAGAGGCTCTGCTTGCAACATTGATGATATTGAACACAAAAGCGACGATCGTGACTGCGGAAACAGCCAGCAGAGTCAGGATCATGCGCTGATTCATCTTCCGGTGCTTCTTTTTCACCGGGTCTATCTTCCTGGTTTTCTTTCCAGAAGAAGTCTGGTTCGGTCTATCTGTCATTCATTACCTCCGAATGGCTTATTCATAGAATTTCCTGACGATATAGTTCGGACGATGCCGCACTTCGTCATACGTTTTCGCAAGATATTCTCCGATGATCCCGAGCGCGAGCAGAATCACTCCGCCAAGGAACAGAACAATCGAAATCGTCAGCACGGTCCCGGTGATAGTCTTTCCGATCAGAGAAAGGATCAGCAGAACAATCAGTTCAATCGCCATGATCGCAGACAGTGCTCCCCCTGCCCATGCCGCAGCGCGCAGCGGGGCATTGGTATATTCGATGATGCCATCGAGGGCATAGCGGAACAGTTTCCAGAATGACCACTTCGTTTCGCCTGCCACTCGCTGAATATTCTCATACTCCAGGTATTCGCATTTGTATCCAACCCAGACAAACAGCCCCTTTGAGAATCTGCCGTATTCTTTCAGGGAAAGAATGGAGTCCACGACCTGCCTGGTCATCAGGCGGTAGTCGCGAGCGCCATCCACAATCTCGACTTCGGTATACCGATTGATCAGCTTGTAGAACTGTCTTGCAAACCAGGAACGAAGCGCCGGCTCCCCTTTTCGGGTAACTCGTCTTGTTCCGACGACATCGTCGCCATTCTTCTCCATGAGCTCGAACATCTTGGGAAGATATTCCGGCGGATCCTGAAGATCTGCATCCATCACCGTGACATAGTCCCCCTTCGCTGCTTTCAAGCCAGCCAGAAGAGCTCCTTCTTTTCCGAAGTTCCGGCTGAAATTGACGACCTTCACTTCACCGCGATGAGCTTCATATAATGCGAGCATCTTATCAAGAGTATGATCGCGGGAACCATCATTCACGAAGATGATCTCATGATCCATATCCATTTGATTCAGTACTTCTGTTACTGCAGGGTAGAACAGATCCACCGTTTCCTCTTCGTTATAGCAGGGAACCACCACTGAAAGTAAAGCAGCCATAAAACCTCCGTAAAACGGTTCTATTATATTACACGCCTCTTAGACTCACAAACTTCATCTTCGCCAGCGGAAGATCAGCAGAACTGAGAGAATCAGACAGGAAACGCTGATGCAGAGCCCTGTTCTCAATCCTTGCGGAATGAAGATGAACTGAAGATGATGCGTTCCTTCAGATAATGGCAATCCGATAAAAGAGGTATTCACCATCTGGTAATCGGTCTTCACGCCGTCAACATAAACCTGCCAGCCCCTGTTATAAGGAATCGCTGTGGCGAGAATCTCACCTTTCTTCGTGATCGTGATGTCTCCGGAAGCGCCGAATGAATCGGCTTTTGCATCGATGATCCGATCTTCTTTCTGAGCCTTCTGATAGATCTGTTCCAGGTCACTGTCGCTGATCCAGTAGACATTGCATGGAACCTGCTCTGCTTCATACGCAGCATTTCTGCAGTAGATTCCGATGGCATCTGCTTTTTCAGTCACATGTACCGCATAGAACCCATATTCCTGGAATTCCCGGTAAAGCGTCTGCTTCCCATCCCTGTAAAGTTCAAAGGATCCCTTGCTGTCAGGCTTCGTCTGGCTGTAATCGAAGAACAATGTTCCTGGTTCCCTGATTTCATAGTCAAGAACTTCATTATTCACAGCTGCTCCGATCCTGTGAAAGACCGGATTCTCCTGATAATGATTTTCAGACTGATCTGTCAGAATTCCAGTCAGAATCTGAAAATCCTGAACCGACTTATCCTGACGATCGGAATCGGCTTCACTCCAGGTACGAGTGCTCGCAAACCCTAAGCCCATATCCAGCTCATTTTCATAGACACAGACAGGCGTTCCTGGTTCGTACCAGTTCTGGTCATATTCCATGATTTTCCGGTATCCGAATGGTACGAAAGAATCGCTTCGCCAGGTAACGAGATATTTCACACCGAACATCGAATAGGAAAGAAACTTGGAAGGACAGTACGGAATAAACCAGCTGCCGGTGATCCTGCGGTCATAGTAGCGATCATTCGCCCGATTGTAAACGCCGTTATAGAACGAAACCGATCTGAAGTTCTTCGCCATCGGGACCAGATAGCCTTCTGCTGCCGGATCATCTGTGACCATCCGGAAGAACCCCGCATCCTGGCTCTGAATCCTGTCGTAGACTTCTGTATCTGCCACCGCATTCTCATATTGTTCTGCAGCGTCACCATGTTTCAGCGTCAGCGAAGTGCCATTGATCAGGCGGCACGCGCAGACCAGGAGGCACTCCGCAAGGATTGTCAGGGGGAAACGCTTCTTCCATGTTTCCTGGCTCAGCGTCTTCTCATACCCGAAAACCAGCAGAATCTGGCATGGGACGATCCATAGGATTCCCTTCTGATTCATTTTGGAAGCAGTATTGCCGAACCATGCGATGAGAGAAAAGAACACCAGCAGCACAATCACTCCTGCACATGATTTCTTCAGAAGAACAAGATCCATCTGATTTTCCTGATCCAGAATTTCCGCAGTCAGAATTACCTGGAACACGCTGAAGAAGAAGCACCAGCGACTAGTGATATTTCCATTCAGCAGAATATAGAAATCAGGGACCAGTGCGAAGAAGCATAGAATGCCAAGCATCTGCAGCAATGCATTCTTGCCGGAAAAAGAGATTGTTCTGATCTGCGGCAGCAATAATGGGTAAAGCATGAAACTGTATATGTAGAGCGCATAAGTATGCATGCTCTTTTCATCAAAAGGAGTTGAGAACAGGTTATAGTCATAGTCATTGCCGACTGGCGAAAACAGCGCGGTCAGCAGACGGAACAGACCATGACGATTGATGAGCAGATTGGAAGGATCTTTCAGCAGTTTCGGAATATTGGAAGAAACACGTCCGGCAGAGAGAAGCTCATATGCCTCCGGGATCAAGATGAACGCTCCGATTCCGATGCCAAGCAGATATAAAAGAAACGGTTCCCTGAGGTCTTTCAGAAGAGCTCTGAAGGTCAGCTTTCCCTGCTTCATGCGTAAACGCGTGATCAGATAGAACAGAATCAGCCAGGACGTCATGTAGAAAAAATAGAGATCTAAAAGAAGGATCAGAAAGATCATCAGCGGAAAAAGCCACTTCTTCTCTCCGTCCATCAGACACTCCATGCTGTAAAGAAGAATGGTCAGATAGACCCAGGCTTCCTGGTAATTATAGAAATGCATCCAGTACATCATCCAGCCGGAGAACGCCATGATCAGCGCCCCTGCAATCCGGGCTTTCTCGCTTCTGACGATCCTGCTCAGCCAGAAATAGCCGAAGAACCCTGTCAGCAGCACGGCAGCGCACATCAGGATATAGAAACAATGAAAGAGATCGGTGACCTTTGGCAATGCCAGCATGACCAGCAGGCCTGGAGACCCGAGAAATGTAAACAGGTGAATGGCATTGGAAATGCCGAATCCGCTTGTCCAGTCCCAGAAACCAAGCGACCCGGAACGGATCGTACGATAAAAGTGCATCACCATCGGGATTACTTCTTCGGTTTCATCCCCATGAAAATAGAACCGGCATCCCGGGATCAGACTCAGAAAGACAAGCTGAATCAGCAATACGATTCCAAGAAGTGCCAGTACCTTTTTCCATCCCTTGCCAGAATTCTGCATCTCTCTGATTATAGGTGAAAACAGAAGAACCGAATCTTAAGGTTTCGTTAGCCTTTGAAGCTTCAGATCATCAGAGATTGTCTTTCTTGAAATGCCGGAAGAGCCAGGCAAAGAACATCAGATTATGCTCATTGACCATGGCGAAATAGCGGTTTTTCATTCCGCCGAGACTCTTCAGATACGGGTTATGATGCCAATCCGGAAACGAAGTATTCAGAAGATCCCAGCCCATGCGGATCGTATGTTCCCGATCCTCCTTATTTTCAATCCGAGCACTTCGAAGGAAGCTGTTGCCCAGGAAGAACTTGATATGAATATATTCCAGGGCATCCCGGTATTCCTCAAAGCAGCCATGATCCCGGTAATACTTCTGGATGATCTGAAATACCTCGATCATATTCTTGACCTGATCATTGTTCGTATGCGTGATGCTCTTCTGCTGCTGCACATAATGCACATAAGGCTGATCGACAAAGCCGATCTTCGTCAGCCTGCAGGTCAGACAGTACAGAAAGCAAGCATCCTCATACCGGTCGCCCTTCGGAAACGAAATATCGAGAGAACGGATAAAGGATGTCTGATAGAGCTTGTTCCAGAGCACGGCAAAAAGAGAGACCATCATGTCAGGCCCGATTTCATAAGGGCCTTCCTTCTGAAGCTTTCTTCCTCTTGAGTTCTCCCACCAGAAATCGGAAACAGCTAATTCGAGATGTTCCGATGCTGCTTTGCGGTACAGATCTTCAAACATGCCTGGCTCCGCATAATCATCACTGTCCAGAAAGCCGAAATATTCTCCGGAGACTCTGGATAAGCCGAAGTTTCTGGCTTCCGCAATTCCTTCGTTCTCCTTGGAAAAAATCTTCAGATTCAGCTCAGGATACTGCTGCTGATAGTTCTGAAGGACTTTCAGAGTATTATCTTCAGAACCATCATTGATTGCAATGATCTCCAGATCCTTCAAGGTCTGATTGCGCAGGCTGTCCAGAGTTCTCTCAACCGTTTTCTCACAGTTATAGCATGGAACGATCACTGATACCGCACTCATGCCTTGCGGGCCTCCTGAACCCGATTCAGAAGGACAGCGACAATCAATGCCAGGAAGATGGTCGTGATGAACTGATCCAGCATATGCCCGGAAAGATATGCTGAGCCAAGTCCCGCCCCAAGCGAAACAATCAGCATCATATTTTCCAGATTCAATAATTTTTTCCAGTACCGGATGAACATCACCAGTCCATACAGGCAGATCAGAATCCACGGAACCACGCAGAGAAGTTCGCCAGCATATCCAAGCGTATAGATCTGCATGACAAAATCACGCTCAAGAACGATGGATCCGTTCATGAAGGTGCTGTAGCCCATGCCAAGCAGTTTCTCTGCAGCCGTCAGGTTCCGGTATTTGTAATTGAAGAAGATCGTTTCGATCTGCCTGCCGTTGACACGGTCGAATACCGGCATCATGCAGACATCAAACCAGAACTTCGGATCATGCTGGTAGCTGTAGTATTCCGTATAGTACATCGAGGGAACAGACTGGATATATTTGGCATTGATGCCATAGGTTTCAAACGCATAGACATAGAAGTTGATATATTCTTCCGTGCCTGGAACGAGGTCTTCGGCATTCTTCAGCTCATCTGCCGCAAACTGGATCGCGCCATTATGCAGCAGTGCGGTATCATTCTTCGCATCTACCCGCTGGTTCTGAACCGCCGGAGTCCAGTTCAGCAATGCTCCGAAGACCACGGCAATCACAAGCGAAGAAAGCAGAACCTGTTTCTCGAACGTTCTCTTTTTCAGAATTTTCGCATCCAGAAAGTAGAAGACCAGGAACAATAGCGGCATCATCACCGCGCCATAGGTTGCGACCCGGGTCGCCAGCATCTGCATTGCCAGGCTCTGGATCACAATCAGAAGCAGAATCTTCTTCCGTTCTTTCGCACTCTCTGCAACAGCCAGGTAATAATACATCAGAGGAAGGATCATGAAGAGCAGAATGCCGATCGTATTTCCTTCATTGAAGAAGAACTTCGAAGCAAGCGTTCTCGGATGATACCAGCCATAGATTCCGCTGAACCAGCTGAACACATTGCCAACCGTCTTTCCATAATACGTGCTGTCGGCAAAGACATACAGATCGCCGATCACGATCGGGATACTGATGATGCCGGAAAGAAAGAGCACCATGGAGCGCAGTTCTTTCCGGTCAAAATGCTCGTGATAAATGAAATACACTGCCGCATACGGAAGCACTAAGGTCAGTACATAAGTCAGTTCCTGCCATGTGCTGAACCGGAAGTTCTCGGTCAGGTCCAGGCGCGGATACAGTGCTTCTGCCTGGCGGCAGTGCAGATAGAAATACGCAAGAAACGCAATGCCGTAGAGGAAGGCAAGCACGAAGGTGCGCTTCTTCTGTTTGTCATGCAGGCAGAACGACCAGATCGTAAATGCCGGAATGACCAGGAAACGGATAATCGTGGCCGGTCGCGGCAGC
Source organism: uncultured Erysipelotrichaceae bacterium (assembly GCA_900314905.1). GTDB lineage: Bacteria > Bacillota_I > Bacilli_A > Erysipelotrichales > Erysipelotrichaceae > Bulleidia. Next base: position 67,560 of record OMXA01000005.1, on the reverse strand, counting down.
CCGTAGGAGTCCAGAAATCCATAGGCCAGATAGTCCAGATCGATGATCGGCTGAATCACGATCAGGATCAGAATCAGGCGGTGAAGCAGTTTTTCCGTGAATATTCTGCGCATATCAGAGCACCTTCATGAACTGCCTGAGAATCTCTTCATTCGGGTAATGATAGGACCTCAGCTGTTCTTTCATCTTCTTCAGCCGTTCCGGGTCACGCAATGCCTCTTCCAGGCCGCGGTTCAGCCCTTCCTGACTGTTTTCGACAATCCACCCCTGCTCGGGTTTCACGATCTGCTCATGGCAGCCGGAAACTTCTGTGGTAAGCACCGGTGTGCCGACGATCAGGCTTTCGCTGATGACAGTAGCAAAGCCTTCATAAAGACTCGGAAGCACAAAGAGATCTGCCTTTGCCATATCTCCGTATGGGTTTGCCTGATAGCCCAGGAACACGACGTGCTTCATCTCCCGCTCGTTCACGATGGCATGAAGCTTCTCTTCTTCTTCGCCCCCGCCGATCAGATACAAGGTATGATGCAGCCCCTTGCGGTAGGCAAGGTCGCTGGCAATCAGAAGACGGTCTACGGACTTCTGCGGGTGGAAGCGGACAACCGAAATCAGATTCGGTCCATCTGTTCCGGAAATCTCTTCGCCATGGCTCTCTGAAAGACACTTCTCAATCCGTTCCGTATCCATGAGGTTATGAATCGTGATGCCGTTGGACACATGAAATACGGTCTCGTAGGCAATCAGTGCTTTTTCCGAGTCCGCGATGTTCAGATCGATGTGCCTGAGGGCTTTCTGGACCAGCGGCATATGATTCCGGGAATAGTTGCAGACGCTGTAATCCGTCAGAACCCAGTTGATCTTCCGCTTCGAATCGCCGCTGGCAGTGAAGATCGTGCAGAAGCCTTCTTTGGCCGCGACCTCAACATCATACTGCTTATGAAGGATCTTCTTCCGCTCGCTCCGGATCTTCTTCCAGATCAGGCCGGTCTTCATATAGAACAGCAGCCGCAGTTTTGCGGCAGTCTCTGACCAGTCTCTGGAAGAGATCAGCTGATCCAGGGATTCATCAACCGGACGGAAAAAAGGAGTTCCTTCGATGATATGGACATTGGAAGGAACTTCCTCCAGCAGCATCCCCCTTCTGTGCAGCACAAGCAGATCAATGTCATACTGATCCGCTGGCAATGCCGCCATCAGGGTATTCAGCACGCGGGCAACCCCGCCCATGCGCATTTCGTCATTCACAAACAGAATTGATTTCTTATCGGTCATACAGTCGCAGCACCATTTTGTAGTTCCCTTCTGAGAGGAGATTGTAGATGATCTTCTTCCGGAATCCGGCTTTCTTCACATAAGGATCCTTCATGAAATCAGGATATTCCTGCTTCAGGATCTCCATATTCTTCTGAAGATACGGGATCCGCTTTTCTTTGTCTTCCGCATCCTTGATCTTCAGGGTAATCGCATCCAGCCCATGGATCACATACAGATGATTCAGCTGTTCCAGCACTTCCGGATCATTGCCATGGGCAATGACATATTCCCTGCAGCGGTCAATGGCATCATAGATGTCGAAGATCCGGTCATCAATCCTGGCATGGCGGATACTGCCGCTTCTCTGACGATAGAAATACAGCGGCTGATTGACCTTGGATACCAGGGATGCATGGTACAAGAGCGAAGGGATCGTTGCAAGGTCTTCATATAGTTTCCCTTTCGGAAACTGCAGATCATGGAATAAGGACGTGCGATACAGCTTGTTGCAGGCACTGTTGTTGATCAGCACGAGTTCCGGCCAGGTGACTGCATTGGTATGGCTGAATGTTCCGCCGGAAGAGAATTCGGTCTTTCCATCCTCATAATGATACTCCATGTCGCAGACCGCAATATCCGCAGTTAAGCTCTGCACCATCCGCAGCAGATCTTCTGCATACGTCGGGGCAATGGTATCATCTCCGTCCACGAAGCAGACAAACTCCCCTTCTGCTTTGGTCAGCCCATAGTTCCTGGCGTCAGACAAGCCGCCATTCTCCTTATCCAGAATCGTGATCCGGGAATCTTCAGAAGCATACTTTTCAAGAATCTCCCGGGAATGATCGGTGCTGCCGTCATTGACCGCAAGAATCTGAAGATTCCGGTAAGTCTGCGCAAGCACGCTCTTCATGCATGCGCCGATATATTCCTGAATGTTATAAACCGGAATGATTACCGTAATCAGTGTCTTTTCTTCCATATCTGCATCATAGTATATCAAAAATGAAATAATCCCCGCAGACGATTCACGTCAGGAATTCACCATTCTGCGAATTCTCCGGTAGACAGGACCGCAGGAATCCCTGAACCAGCACAGCCGGGAATATACATGAGCGATCATTCCGGCATTTCCGGACTTTACTATTTTCTGAAACAGGGAAGAGTACCGCGTGATAGGGTGAGCCATGCAGATTCTTCGGAAGGCAGGCTCCGAAAGAATATGCTTTCTGATTTTCTGCTTCTTCTCCTGGCCAGACAGCGGGCACTTCGAAGAAAACAGGTTGATGGTATAGACTTCATATTCCCGGATCATGTAATCGGCAAGTACCTGTTCCGGAACATTTCCGAATCGGTGAAACATCTCTTCCAGAGCATATTCCTTTCGCTTCAGATTCGCGTACCCATCCTGAATATATCTGGTAACCATCGTCTCACGCGCTCTTTTCTCATAGCGATAGAACATGCCGGAAGAGCTGATGATCTTAGCAGCCCGAGGAAATACATTGCAGTTGAAGATAAAATCCTGACCGGTTGTCTTCATTGCCGGAAAGTCATGAAAGCCGCGGATCAGGGATGCTTTCCAGCATTTGTTCCAGAGCAGATTGAATCCCCCCTGCTCCAGCAGATAGATCGCAGCCTCTTTCGCATCCGCAAACGTACGGTCAGGCTTCGGACTCTTCACGCTATAATGCTCTTCGACGAAAACACTGGTAAACCCGAAAATCAGGATATCCGGGCGATCATCGAGAAGCTCTGCAATCCGGTCAGCTGCATGCGGTTCCAGTTCATCATCCGCATCGACAAACAGGATATAGTCTCCGGTCGTATTCTGAACTGCCGTATCTCTGGAAAAGGAATTGCCCTGATTGTTCTGGTGAATCACGCGGACACGCGGATCCCTGGAAGCATATCTGTCCAGGATTGCCCCGCTCTGATCCGAGGAACCATCATCTACTGCAACGATTTCCAGGTCGGTCTGATTGGAAAGAAGGATGCTGTCCAGGCAGTTCTGAATGGTATCCTCACAGTTGTAAACCGGAATCACCACGCTGAATTTCAGATTGCTCATTTCAGCAGCCCCGCATATTCCTGTTTCAGTTCTGAAAAGCGCTTTTTGACAACCTCAAACAGTCTCTGAACATGATCGCGGTCATAATCGCCGTTCTTCAGATTCTTTCCCTCAAAAAGATCATTGCGCACATCATAGATCTCGGTGATATTCTGCTCGTTCAGCTCTTCTTTCAGATATGCTTTGACCACAATTTTCCAGCTGTCATCATAGCAGCCGAAATACAGCTGCTTCAGATCCAGATCGGGAGACCCCCTTCCCGGATACTCTGAAAGAATGCAGGGTCTTCCTTCTGAAGTGAACAGGTTCTCTCCCTGCCAGCTCTCATGCGGCTTCATGCCGAGATGTTCAGCCAGCGTATAAGGAATATCCCTCTCCGCATGAAATGAAGAATCAGAAGAAGGAGCTGTCTGACCAGGCTCATGCCAGATCAGCGGAATATGAAAATTCTCCCGATACAGATTCCCGATAGAATCCTTGCGGAAATGATTATAGGAATAATAATAGCCATGATCCGCCGTGACAATGAGCTCCGTATTCTCCAGAATTCCCCGCTTCTGCAGTTCTTCCGTGAACAGGCGGATCTTTTCATCCACATGATGAATGCCGACATCATACATGATGTTGCCATGGTACCGGTCATCCAGAGAATCGACATACTGCTTCATGTATGCAAACTCTCTCTCCAGCAGCTCGCGGTCTTCCGTGAAAGAGAACGGAATGGGATTCATATGAATATCATCGATATGGATATAAGCATAGAACGGTTTCTCATGCGTATACCGGGTATCATACCAATCCAGGAAATGATCATACATATCCTTTGCGCATGGCCCTGTCTTGATCTTGCGATAATTGATGTCTTTCTTCAGCACATGGTTCAGAACATAATCATTGTAGATAGACAGCTCCAGTACCGGCATGCCGACAGCATCCTTGAAGCGCGGCATATTCATCGTACGGGACGCAAGCAGCTTCCCGGTCATCTTCAGAGCGGTTCCTGCCTGCCGGAAGGCATTTGGCACCATGCCGCCGATATATTTCCGGTTGCCATGAATCTGAAGTCTGCGCATGCGGGCGATGGTATCCGAATACTGATCGATCATCTCATTGATCAGGCTGCGCATCTTCTCAGACTCCACCCAGTTTCCGCCGAATTCCAGCGAAAACAGGCGATGCCCCTCGCCTTGCTTGAGCATGTCTTCCAGATACGCATCCGGATCGGATTCAAATACTCTCTGTTCTTCCAGAATGCCATTCTGCTTCTTCCGGACATCTTCCAGAGAAAGATCCGGGCGCACAATGAACTTCGTCGCATATCCATGATTCAGATAGTCGTTCAGAAACCACTCATAGCCCTCGAAATAATGCTTCATGAGGTCTTTCATGATCTGATACTTCGCTTCCGGAAGCGCATGGTTCAGATACAGCTCCCGGTAGAAACGGATTCTTCCGTAATAGAGATTCCGATAGGAAGGAGCAGCGCAGATCGCCGGATGATCCAGGCCGCGGAAAAATGAGATATAATCCGAGAAACATCCGATGATCGAGTATGTCTCATAGCCATGTTCATGGAACATCTCAAGCACCGTCTTCGGGGCAAACTGCAGGTTCTCGATGAAACTGTTATGATCCAGCACACGATATCCTGCCATCAGTTCCATCATGGCCGCTTCTGTATAAGGACCTGAAGAAAACACATTGCTGAACGTATGGGAACGCTTGGAAAGCGAGTCCAGGAACGGACTGCAGGACGGCTTATAGTCTTTCGATCCCAGATAATCCGCATTGCATGCGTCAATCACCAGGAACATCACATTTTTCTGATTCATTCTGCTGCCTCTCACATCGGTTTGAACGGCCTTAAGTATATCAGAGTTCGCTGATTCTTTCATTGCACGCTGCAGCTCCAGCTGTCGCATCCGTCTTTCCAGAACGAATGCTGATCATAGCTGATCGGAATCGGATTGATCCAGCTGAAATCATCTGCAGCGAAGGTCAGGCACATCGTTCCGGTTCCATAGCCGGAAGTACCATCGATCGTGATATCTTCTTCCGAGAAAGAGATTCTGTGTCCCGAAAGATCATAGTCAAAAGGCTCCGTTCCTTCCGAAAGCACTCTGCCATCCTGGATCAGCGCATAATAATCCGAAGAGAAATCCGTCTGCAGCCCGAGCTTTCCGAGATAAGACAGGGCAAGCGGATCTGTCAGTCCGTTTCCTTCTTTCCGATAGCGAACCAGAACGGTGCTCGGATAGATCCCAGAATCGGAAAGCAGTGTATAGACATTGAGATTCGTCGGATTCATCAGTGATTCTGCCGTAGATCGGACTGCTCCTTCGGCAACGGACTGAAACAGTTCATTCTCTTTGTGATCTGTTACCAGATGGTTTTCTTCCAGATATTTTCCAAGATCAGAGGTCACGATCTCAGCACCCCAGGCATTGTTATGCCAGGTGTCTCCGTCCATGTCCAGATACCAGTCAATTTCCTGATCTGCTGCCTTGCGGACATAATCGATATAGTCTGCACCTTTTTCTTCCAGATACGCCCAGATCGATGTGAGCTTATTGGAATCTGTCTGGCTCATATCATACGGAGTCTTCAGAAAGATGAGGTGAATCTGATTCTGATTGCAGAGATCGATCATCCGGTCGATCCACTGTTTTTCTTCGTCACTCAGGGCAATGGGATTGTCCGGTTCCAGATACTGAACCGGCGTGTACTGAAATATGGTCGGCATCTGCCTGACATAGCCGAGGTCCCAGTGAATTCCTTCTGCAGGCTCTGCATTCTTCAGAATGCTTTCCGGATCCAGGAAGTTCATATCCTTCCAGTGATCATGATTCAGAATGAAATCATACGTATAGGCAAGCTGCAGATCTTCCGGCAGCGTATCCGTCGCATGCTTTCCTGCTTCGATTCTCGTTTCCCCGCTCATCATATCGATGGCCTTGTAGTACATGCCATCGGCATAGCAGACCTGGCTGCCTGGAAGAAGCGTGAATACATCAATCAGCACCACCGATGGATGCTGTGTTTTCAGTGCTTCTTCCAGCAGATAATAGCTCGTGGAAAACGGCTGGCACGAAGAGCCCAGCACATAGCCATAGTATCCTGTTTCCTGATAGAGAACGGCCGGGTTGAATGCATACTGCATATGGGAAGACCCTAGTGCCAGAACATCAATGGTATCCGGATCGAGGTTGCGGAACAGATCTCCGTCCGTATTGCGATCGGTCCGGAAATAAGGCGTCAGTCCCTTCCATGTCACTAAGAAAAGAGATGCAGCAACAGCCGTCTTCAGAAGTATCTTCCATGCCGTGATTTCCTTCTGTTTCATATCCTTTTCCTTCTTGTCAGAATGTCACATAGATAAAGTCAGAAGCGCTGTACCCAGGGCCGTAGACGCCGAAGATCATGGCAATGACCATCAGCAGGAAATAGATGATCCACCGGACCATCAGCTTCTGGTCTGACAGCCATTCCAGCATATCTCTCTGATGGCGTAGGAGATCTGTGACGATGACCATTGCGATCAGAAGAAAACCCCAGACAAACTCATTCTGCGTGATGCCCAGTCCCTCTGCAGAGACACGAGAAAGACTGCCAGCCGGAAGCTGTGCCAGGCCGCGGAATACCTTCAGAGCTTCCGTTCCGGAGCCAGAGCGGAAGAATACCCAGAGCAGGCTGACCAACATGAAATTCACCAGGACCAGAAGAATCCGCAGCAGAAATGGGTATTTCTGCTGTTTCGGAAGCATCCGATCTTCCAGAATAGTCAGAATTCCATGCCCGAGTCCCCAGATCAGAAACATCTTCGTATTGCCATGCCATAGACCGGATACCGCAAAGACGATCAGGGTATTGAGATACTTTCTGGCTTTTCCTTTCCGGTTTCCGCCAAGCGGAATGTAGATATAATCCCGTAACCACGAAGAAAGGCTGATATGCCATCTGCGCCAGAATTCCCTGATATCCGAAGAAAGATACGGAGTGAAGAAATTCCGCTCCAGATGGAACCCCATCATCCTGGCAGTTCCGATCGCAATATTCGAGTAGCTGTCAAAGTCGGCGTAGATATAGAACGCATAGAAGATCACGCCGATCAGCGTATACCACCCGGACAGTTCCGGATGATCCGGATTGTTCAGATAGAAGCCGACCTGCCTGGATAATTCTGAAGAGATGACCAGTTTCTGAAATAATCCCAGACCAGCCAGAACGCATCCGTTCTTCTGATCCCGGTACTGAAATGCCATGGGCTTGTTCAGTTCTTCAAAGAATGGCTCTGAACGATTGATCGGACCTGCCATGAAGACCGGAAAGAAGCAGAGATAGTCAAACACTTCCAGAAGTGAAGCGGTTCTGCATTTCTCATGATAACGATCTGCCAGATAGCTGATCGCTTTGAAGGTATAAAACGAAATGCCAAGCGGCATGGCAAGCCAGAGACCGGTGAACGGATTGCTGTATTTATAGAAGCAGAGGCCGAGAACCGGAATCAGAATGGAACAGACCAGGACTGGTTTCTTCTTCACATGCAGGCCGAAGAACCAGGTCCAGACGGTCAGAATCAGGACATAGATTGCATCTGCAGTCCGGAATCCGAGCAGATACAGGAAGACTAGATTGGCAAGAAAGATCGTGATCTTCTTCGAATGGTTCGAAAACAGCCAGATGAAGATGCTCGAAGCACCGGACAGCAGAAGATAAGGAATGGAGAGCACGCTCATTTCCACGGCCTCCGTTTTTCCCCTTTTACAAGCCAGGCATGTTCGGCTAGATTTGCCATCGGGGTATCGCTTCTGGAATCGGAATAGAAGTTTTCGACTTTCTGATCCGGGTAGACTTCACGAAAGCGTCTGACTTTCTCCTGTCCATGGCAGTTCTGCCCTTCATAGATTCCGGTATGCGGATCCACTTCTGATGCCATGACATTGGAGATTCCGATCTTTTCGCAGAAAGACCGGATCAGGAATTCCGGAGAAGCAGAGATCACCAGATCATCTGGCTTCTGCTGATCCAGATACCATTGCTTCACATGATTCAGATGCGAGGACGTATATTCCTCGATGAACCGATCCATGTCCGGAATGAAGACGAACATGTGGTAGAGATTCTGCTTGAAGGCTAGCTTGGGCATCAGGTGCAGAACATACAGCAGTCCGCAGACTGCGGTTCTCGGAATGCTCAGGAGCGTCTTCGGACGATGAACATAGGCATAGCCAACCATGCCGAAGGTGGAGTCTCCCCGATAGATCGTGTCATCCCAGTCGTATACATTCATAGTCAATCATTCCTCAGTCAGAAGCGAAGATCTGCTCCGCGGTATATTCTTTCAGATAGTAGAACTTCAGTTCCAGATCCTGATTCAGGTAATAGTATTCCTTGAAGAAGCGGTCATGGGTTTCATCCCCCTGCAGAACATTGGGCGAATGAATGCTTTCATCAGGATAGGCGATCAGCCACGCTTCGCCTGCATCGGGGTGTGTCTGATAATACGCAATTTCCTGATTCCGCTTAATCGTGATGGAATGAACCATATGGTACAGCTGATAGTAGCTCAGCCCCCGAATCACAGAGAGAACGCCTAGTACCCCGATGATCAGAAATCTGACCGATTTCCGGGAACAGGAAACGGATTCAAACAGAAGCTCAGCAAGCAGAAACATCAGAAATACGGTATAGAGAGAACTGCGGCTGTCAAAAATCGGACTGGCAAGCATGACCAGATCTGCGCCCAGCGCACAGAGCAGATAGAACAGCTCCTCCTGTTTCCGGAAGGAATCCGTTTCATACAGAACCATAGTCAGAACCATTGCGATCGTTTCCAGCAGATATACTCCGCCAAGATTCAGAATCGGAGAAAATGCACAGATGAGCATCAGAACTGCCGCTTCTTTCGGCTTCTCTATCCTTCTGGAGCTCTGGAAGATTACTGCAATCAGTACAATCGAAAGAATTGCCATGAGCCAGCGGTTATCCGTATAGGTATGCTCGAGAAACAGAGGAAAGTTCAGGGCAAGCTTCTGAGAAATGCTCAGTGAATGGAAGGCTGCCTGATCGCCGATCAGACGGGCATGTGCCCCTGGCGAGAACAGAATGATGCACGCCCCTGCCGCCGCTGCAAGAAGAAGCACCAGCATCTGCCTGCTCTTCTGCGGATCTTTCCGGATCCAGTAAAGATCGATCAGAATCAGCAGATCTGCCCCGACCATCAGGGCAGCGGCGTTTTCCATATACAGCGGAACGCAGAAATTCAGCAGAATGCAAAAGAAGAGATGGTTCTTCCCTTCCAGGATCCATTCCTTCATCAGGACCATATCCAGCAGAAACAGAAACAGCGGGATCACGTAGGTAGTTCCCATCATCCACGTATAGGTCTGCATGCGAAGACGATAAGGCACCGAAAACACGAGCAGCGCCAGAAGCAGTGCAGAGGCGATCGGATGTACTTTTGTCTTCCCTTCGGCAAGCTTGAGAATCAGACAGAAGATGCCGGTGAACAGGCAGGGATTCAGAAGATTCCAGAGGTTCTTATGGGGAGTCACGAGATATCCGTATAATTCGCTGAGAAACCTGCCCGACCAGCTGAAATACATCTCGGCAGCCCTGACAAGAGGATTATGATATCTGCCTCCGACCGCATAGACCCAGTCATCTCCTGCTGCCGGAGTCCATCTGGAGATCAGCGCAAAGGCGAGAAAAAAGAGCAGGACAATTGCCCATGGCACAATCCGTTCAGCTGTCAGAGCATGCTTTTTCATGGTTTCCGGTCAGTTCCCTTCTTCTGAACATTTTACAACAACCGTTCCGTCGATCATCCGGATACTGCCATCATCAGGATAAGAAGGCATTTCCTGAACTTCTTCTCGATCTGAAAAACCGTCTGCAGAGACCGTTTCCGGATCAAAACCGCACCAGAGTTTCATCATGTGGTTCCATGCATAGTCCCGGATCATGACTTCATCATAAGGAGCGGTGATCGCTTCTCTGAATTCCTGATCGTCAGGAATCGTCTGATCACTTGCTTCCTTCAGGGAACCGATCCAGCAGACCGGAGTATCATCAGTATATCCTGGCACGCTGCGGATCCGGGTAATCAGACTGCTATAGTAGCTGATTGCCTGGCTCTGCTGAATCTCCGTCTTCAGATATACGACATTGTCATAACGCACGAACATAACCGAAATCAGCGCAATCAGGAAAATTGCTCCCTTACGTACTTCAGAACCGGAGGATCGTTCTATCAGCATCAGAGCAAGAACGAAGACCATGATATCTGCATACATCATCAGAGAATGCACATAAGCAGCATCCGTCAATAGGAACATCAGCTTGACAGAAAGCGGAAACAGCAGAAGAAACAGGAGCATTTCCAGATTCAGTGCATGGCTGGCGGTTTTCCGGAGCTCTCTTCCAAGCATCACAAGCTCAAGAACCAGAAGACCTTCATAGAGAATCCTGATGTTTCCGGGATACATGTTCGTGCTTGCTTTCGCAGCGGGAAGCACGAATTCCTGATAGGCTTTCAGAATCCTGCCAAGAACCATGCTGGAACCTGCGGAAGCAGAAAGCTGGTCCAGTCCGGCATGGGAAGACATTGTCATATGAAAAGCCTTCAGAAACAGCTCTGTGATGCCTGCATACATTGCCGCAGAAATCAGAAGACTGCCTAGCAGAATCCCTGCTCTTTTCAGAAATGCCCTTCGGCTCATGCGATTTTCCAGGCATTCTTTCAGCAGCAGAATCAGCAGAAAAGAAACCGCCAGAGCTGCTTCTGCCTGATAGATCCCGATCGTGCAGCAAAGCAGAAAATCAGCCGCAAGCATCTGCTTCTGATTCTCTGCCCGAAACAGCATTACGCTCGAAAGCAGTGCAAGAAACGCTGCGAATGCATAATAAGCAGAAGTGAACAGATAGCCGAACGTTCCGGTCACGGAAGGAATGGCGATCATGACTGCCGCCAGACAGACGATCCCCCATCGGTTCTTCAGGTCCAGAGTCCGGATGATCACGCTTCCGCTCAAGCCGGTAAACACCATGGTCCAGAACACATGCAGAAGAGGCAGACTGTAATTATTCCGGAAAATCAGGCCGTAAAGCTTGCCGATCACACCGAGCATCCATCTGCCGACATCAACCAGAGAACCGATGCTGAACAGGAGCCAGGAATCGTCTCCGAACGAGTATTTATTGAACATCATCATGCCATGGGCAAGAATGCCGAAGCAGAATACTGAAAGAAAGAACAGACGTATCCTGTCATCCGCTGACAGTTCCTTCAGGTATGCTTTTCCTTTTTTCATATCGATCATCCTTCAACATTATACCCGAAGACCGTTCCTTGGAAAGTTCCGGGTCCCAGTACGAAAAAACCTCCGATGATTGTACAATACTCCTGTCTGAAATGAGGAACCTATGAAGCATTCTGAGCGTAAAGCATGGATCAAGCTGTTTCTGTTCATCACCCTGATCTTCGGGGTGGTCATCATTCCGTATCTCGTTACCGGGACTGCTTTCATCCTGGGCTGGGATATGAGAACGATCTATTCCAGCAATTTCGAGAATCTTCGAACGATGCTGACGCAGTGGAAGAATACAGGAACGCTGCCTTACTGGTCCTGGGTCAACTTTCTCGGGAATGATTTCTATTCCAGCAAGCTGTTCTATTTCAATGATTTCTGGGAATACTTCTTCGCTTTCACGGATCTGAAGTATACAGATGCCATCATCTGGATGACTTATCTCAGATTTCTGACTGCCGGTTTCTCTTTCTATGCCTATTCCAGATATAACCGTTATTCAGAACACACCTCGATTCTCGGTTCCCTGCTGTTCGCCTTCAGTGCCTATCTCCTGCAGATCATGCGGGATCCTTTCTTTGCCAGCTTCATTTCATTTCTGCCGCTCTATTTCCTGTCGGTCGATCGCTATATTGCTGAAAAGAAACATGGCTTCTTCATCTTCATGGTCTTCTTCATGTTCTTCAACAGCTATTACCTGTTCTATATGACCTCCCTGTTCACGATCCTGTATTTCATCTGGAGATGGAGAAAGCAGTATCAGAACTATGAAGGATTATGGAAGAACGCGTTTCGGCTGATCGGATATTACCTCATCGGATTCCTGCTAAGCGGAGTCATTGTCATTCCGGAAGTGCTGAACGTACTGGCAAACAGCAGAGTCGGCACGAGGAGCTCGACGCTGGTCTATGAAAGCATCGTCCCGTATCTGGATTATCTTTCGGGATTATTCACCCCGGTATCCATGCTTGCCTATCGAGGAACAGAGATTTCAGAACTGTATCTCTATGACACTCCGAATCACCAGCTGATGGCGATGTATGTCTGGTCCGGGGCTGCAGCTGCACTGCTGGTTCCGCAGCTGTTTGCTGAGAAGAAAGACCGGAAATTCCATCTTTCCATCCTGACCCTGATCACCTTGTTTTCCATCGTTCCGATTCTGAATTCGATCATGCATGGATTCAGTGAGCCTTCCTTCCGCTGGATGGCCAATGTCTCGTTTCTGCTGATTGCTGAAATTCTCCCCTTCCTGGATCATCCGGAGAGAATTCATCAGAAACTTCTGAAGCAGACAGCAGTCCTCATTTCCATTCTGCTGGCAGTGACTCCGGTTCTCTTCGCGCTGATCTGCAAGGTGCCGGTTTCCTCAATTCATAGCGACTATCTCCTGATTCTCTGCTACATTCCGTTCGTGATTCTCGTATGCTATGCACTCAGAACGAACAGGAAGGCTCTCTGCACTCTGGCAGTGATCGCTGAGCTATGCTATGTGGCATCCTTTACGTATTACGGCAATCCGACCCAGAGTGCCCTGAGGAAGAAAGATGCCGATCGGGTAGCAAGATCCATGGGCGAAAAAGACTATTACAATGAATGGACCCTGTCACTGGATCCTGCCAACGCCAGCTCTTTCTACCGGACTTATGTGGATCCGGTGGGCGTTTACTGGAGTCAGGGAACGAATTACAACCTCGATGCGGATATCAGAGGCTTACTGGCATACGATTCGACTTATCTTGCCAGCACGAATGATCTGATCCGACTGGATCCGGACCGGGTGATCGATTATCTGCCATGGACATTTGATATTCAGAATCCGGATATCATGACTCTGGTATCCACAAAGTATGCGGTGGTCGCACCGGGGACGGTATGCCCATTCCAGCATGGCGAACAGATCGGGCATTATGCAGATTATGACCTGTATCTGAATCTTGACTATATCAACCTGGGAAAGACGTATACCGGCATCCTGACGTATGACGATTATGATGTCTCGATGTCTTCTCTGATCACTGAGAACGTGATCTGCCATGCAGAAGATTACGATGAGATCTCTGCATTGATCGGAAACGAGGAAGTGCAGTGCAGCGACGCATCTGCGAAAGGAAACCAGGCATTTGCGACGCTGACGGCTTCGGAGGATGGCTTTGCCGTTCTGTCCGTTCCTTACGATCAGGGATGGACCGTAACCGTCAATGGGCAGAACGTGAAGACCTATGAAGTCAATGGCGGCATGACCGGCATTGCCGTGAAAAAAGGAGAAAACAATATTGTCTTCTCCTTTGCACCGCATGGTCTGAAAGAAGGCAAGCTGCTGAGCATCAGTGGAGCAGCATTAGCAGTGCTGCTGTTCTGCCTGGATCATCGGAAGAAGCATTAATTGACTGTTTTTGCATAATAGAGTCCATCTGAGCTGTCCTGCAGCGTCAAGCCGCAGGCGACCATGATCTGATCAAATTCCTCCGTCAAAGCGCCATTCTGGCCGGCTGGCATATATGCAGCATCCGGAATCTGTTCCGGGAATTCTTCATAATACTGTCTCAGCATGGTCAGAAATTCTTCTTTTTCCGGCTTCATCCAGGTGGAATAAACTCCGTATCTGCTGTTCTGAAGGCTGAGATACATCCAGGACTGATCCGTAAAGAACAATACTTTCTTTCCATCATCGAGATTCAGTTCCTGGATTCTGGCAAGCTGATGTTCATATTCCGCCTTTTTCTCACTGGTTGTGAGAATTCCCTTCACCGGTCCCTCGGTGATTTCGACGTTCAGTTCAGAAGGAGCAGCATCCCGGAAGATCACCGTCAGCTTATCCCTGACCTCAAAACAGATCATCAGGAGACAGATTCCGGCAAGCAGAAAATTAGGCGAAAAGCGGAAACGAAGATCGACATGCGAAAGATAATCCGAAACCAGCAGCACAGATGCCACCGCACATACCGTACTGGCATGATTCGAAGCACCGATGATAGTATCGGAAGACAGATTGATCATCACGATATACAGCGCTCCAGAACTCCACAGCTTCTTCAGAACCGGATCCCCATCCGGATCGATCAGAATGGTATAGAATCCGATCGGTGCCAGCGCAATCATCGAATAATCTCCACCTGCCTCAGCACCATAGCCGATCATCAGAAGCAGCGTGAAGATGAAATTCAGAAGAAACCACAGAGACCGGTCACGTCTTGCAGCAGTTCTTCTTTTTTTCAGAACTACCAGGAACAGAATGAAATACAGAGGCAAGATGACAGCAGAAATCCTGGAGCCGAGCCAAAGCGTCTTGCAGAGGGCTAGCATATTGATAATCGGTCCGAGGCCGGTATACTCATGCGTGGAATCAGACTGAAGCGGCAGCAGCATGTATCGGATAAGATCGCTGACACTTCCTCCCCGAAGGAAATAAGCAATATAAATCAATGCAAGAAGGACTGCACCTAAGGTGAATGGCAGCCAGGCTTTTCTACCATACAAATGCTTTTCAGAATGACGGGCCACACAGATCAGAAGAATCAGAGATCCGAAAAAATACACAAACGCAAGATATGGCGTGCACAGCACGGATGCAGCATAGAATACTCCTGCCAGGAAACAGGAAATCCATAGATGCTTTCCTGGCTCCAGCAGAAGCAGCGAATATACGATCACGCACATCAGCCCGAGCGTATTGTAGTTCGGAACCATGGACTGGCCGAAGGTGAACAGAAAGAAGATGGAAACTGAAGCAATGCTGGCCAGACCATATTTTCTGGTTTTCAGGTAGAGGAAGACTGCCGTGCAGCAGTTGAGAATGACATACAGAAACCGGAATGCCAGAACAATCCCTTCCGTGCTTCCTTTCCCCTTCACAATCATTGAAAAGAACGGAAGCATCAGAATGGCAGAAAACTGAGAATTATTCCATTCCTGAATTACCGGAAGATCGCCTTGCCAGAAGCGATGGGCAAGAGAAATGACAAACGTTTCGTCTCGGGCAGGAAACCCGTAATGAGCCTTCCATACATTCAGCAGCAGAATCAGAAGAATTGCTGCGGCAGCGAGGCAATCCTGTGTCTTTGCGGAATACAGTCTTTTTCTCATTCCTGTTCTCCCTTCTCAAAGATCACGCCAGCAGCAGTCTGTTCCGGAATCAGTCCATAAGGAGACAGAAAGACGGTCAGATCCTGAAGGTCGGATTCAGCCCGATACGGAACCATGACGTAATCCGGAGTCCGTTCCGGATGTTCGTGATAATAGCGGGCAAGCGAATTCAGATCACTTTCCCCGGAGCTCTTGAGCCAGATCGTATGGGAAGCAACATGCTGACCAGGTATCAGTTCCAGATACAGCCACCGGTTCAGAGAATAGATCATCACATTCTCATGTCCTTCAATGGACTGATTCCAGACGGTCTGGAGTTCTTCATAGCTAGAAATATTCTCCTCTGTAGAGCAGATTCCCCTCATCGGCCCCTTACCTTCGTAAACTGCATGAAGATGAAATGGAGACTCATCCACATAGCAATAGGTCATCTTATGAACCAGATCCATGCATAACATCACGATTGTACAGCAGCACAGCAGAGCTTTTGCCCGTTTCTTTCTTGCGGGGATCATCTGAGCAGCCTCAATCAGTGAAGGAACCATGCATACCGTGCTGGCAAACTGAACCCCATTCAGAATCGTATTGGAGCTGAGATTCATCATCAGCATGTATCCGATCCCGAAAAGAAAGAATTTCTTCAGTCTGCGATCGGCATTCTGATCCAGAATCAGGCAGAGCATCCCAAGCGGCACAAATGCGATCATCGAATAATTGTTCCCGAACTGGTAGCTGATAAGAAGAATCAGCGTCAGCAGCAATCCGATCGGAAGATATGTGTTTTCTGCTTTCTTTGTTCCGCGTTTTTTCCAGGAGAGGAACAGAAGAATCGCAAAAGCAGGAACGCCGAGCATCGTGAAGATGGAATTCATGAGAACCATCTTCCCTAATGCAAGATACTGAACCAGTCCTGTCTTCAGCGAAGAAGAATGGTCTGCACCCTTGAAAAGCTCGGGAATTGCCGCAGCATATTCAACGACGTTCCCTTTTGACAGAAAGAACACGGCAAAGATACCGGCAATGGTCAGAATTCCGAACGTAAAGTACCCCCAGCTGCTTCTTTCTTCCGAGAACGCTTCTCTCCTGATCAGCAGGACAACAGAACCGAGCACATACAGCAATGCCATATGCGGAGTGCAGAGCGTAAGGCCCGCAAAGCAGATTCCGGCAAGATACGTCTCCACCTTCTGATGCTTTCCTTTCAGATACAGAAGAACTGCAGTCGGGATCGCAAGAATCAGGCCAAGGCCATTGTAGTTCAGCGAATACATCTCGTTTTTCGCAGTCAGAAACAGCAGCAATGCACAGAGAATGCTGATCCATCCGTATTTCCGGATCCGGTAATACAGAAAGATTGCTGTGAGTGCCTGTGCAATCAGGAAGAGATATCGCATGAACAGCACGATTCCATCAGAAGATCCATGAATTGCAAGATAGGCAGAATATACCGGAAGTGTCAGAATCGCAGAGAACTGCGTCGGATGCCATTCCTGAAGGATCGGAATATCACCCAGCCAGAAGCGATGCATCATCGCCAGATATGAAGTTTCATCCCAGGAAGGATTTCCAAATGGCGTTCTCCAGAGGCAGAAGAGAAAACACCCTGCCAGCAGAATCAGAAACCAGAAATCCTGTTGATTCTTATGCTTCATGAAACCAGCCCCCTGCGGCGATAAAGCCGATACGTATATACATGCGATTCATAGCGGAATACCGCAGTATCGATCAGATCATACTCTCCTTCTGCAATCTCCTGATCACAGGTCACAACATAATCTGCCTGTCCGGAAGAAAGATATTCCTCCTGGAGACCCTGAAACTCCGGAACATCGAAATTCAGTTCGCAGAACATCCGGAATTCCGGAGCGATGCCGGTCACGGTATAGAAGCCGCCATCCAGAAATCCGTAATTCAGAAGCGAATGAGATTCTGTAGAGAGAATTTCATCTCTGAACTTGTACTGAGGAAGAATGCTCTGATCCTGCAGGAACAGATAGCGGTTATTGCAGTTCAGAAACAGAGCAAGAATGGCTGCAACTTCCAGAACCGCAGGAAAGATCTGAAGGTTCTTTCTTTTCAGAAAAGCAAGCAGGATTCCGCACCATTCCGACAGCGGAATGATCATCAGCCAGCAGAATGCCGCAAAGACCAGTGCATAATACATCCGGTAGAAAGAAGCCGGATATACTGTGACACAAGTAAGGGCAAACGTGAAAAGCAGATACCATCCGGATCTGATATCTTTTCTTGATACTCCGAGCATTCCGGCAGCGATCCCGGTAAAATAGACCGGATTCTTGAACACCGACCAGAAGATCCCCACCGCTATATTGAATCCTGCAGAATTCTGAGCACTTCCATTGTAATGAAACAGATTATCGAGGAAATAGATCTGCACCAGATCACCCCAGGCATGGTTCAATGCAAAGTACAGAATCACCGGCATCGCTGCAATCCCGATGCCGAGCAGAATCCGGCCGATCAGACTTAAAAGTTCTCTGCCCTGCTTCTGCTTCAGAAGAACGATTACCGGAACAATAGCAGATCCGATGAAAAAGCCGAGGAAACTGAACTTGGTCCAGAGAATGATTCCGGCAGAAACACCGACCATAACAGACTCACGCAGAGAAGGAAGCTGGCTGTTCTTCAGATATCGGAGAAAGATGTACATAGAAAAGCACAGGAATGGCATCATCAGCTCTTCTGCACTGTCCCCATGCGCAAAACATTCTGTTCCGCAGATCAGGGAGGCAGCAAGCGGAAATAAATACAGACATGGTTCATCCGTATAAAGCCGGATGATCCGATAGACAAAGCACATGGAAATCCACATCGTCAGCACTTCAATCAGCCAGACCCCGGTAAAGGAGGTGTATGAAATCAAAGCTGCCAAAGCATGAAGAAAATACAGGTATGGACCTTTCTGCTCGATGTAATCGCGATAGGGAACTTTTCCGGAAAGAATTCCTTTTCCCACCGTCATGAAACAGTTGGAATCTTCCCAGTCATTGAACGGATAGAGCGGCGAAGATTTCGAAAATAAAGATACAGCAGCGAGACTGATCAGAAACAGGAGGAGAATCGTTTTCCGGTCAGGAGAACTGCTTTCTTTCCCTCTGTTCATAGACTCAGGCACATACACGGAAGCCAGAAGGGCTTTCAGCCCCGGGAATGAGCAGATTCCGATCAGGAATGCGATTCCTCCTGCAAATACAATCAGCGGGATACCTGTTCTCTCGCAGAGATCAGACAGAAACTCCGAATGATACAGAAAAACTCTGCCAAGATTCATAGTCAGGTAGCAGAGAATCACCAGAATCACCGCGCAGAAAGACAGGCTGATCTTTTTCCCTGTTTCCGGGCGGATATGGTTTCCTGCCAGATAAGCAGCCAGTGTTCCGATCAGAATCGAAACCGGAGCAGGCAGAGACAGATTTCTGCAGACCAGAAAAAACGCACAGAATTCACTGAAATGAAGAAACAGCAACATTTTTTCCTCCCCCTTCATCATCTTCAGCTTTCCGGAACTTCCAGTTTATGAACCCAGTACCTGGTTTCATTCTTATTCGGTGCCGACCAGTCATGATTCACTTTCAGGATTGCCCAGCTGTCATTTTCCCATAGCAATGAGCATTGTCCGCTGTTCACCACTTTCACATATGCTTTGTCGTACCAGCCGCGATCATCCCAGACCGAGATCGTATTGGATATGATGACATAGTCCGAGCCATAGTCTCTGATGACTTCCGGAAGCTTGGAATAGTCGGGATTTTCTGCAATTGACGTAGACGCAAACCTGGTATTCGGATACAGCAGCGTAACCAGATTGTAATTCTGCTGATACTGGACCGGATCGCTTAAGACCGTTCTCCACCGGATACTGCTGAAGACACTGATCACATCCGTGGTATAGCCTCTGAGGTTGATATCCTGGGACAGGATTTCCGGCAGTTCCTGCGAGTCTGAAATATTGTTCTGAATATAATCATAAAGCTCATAATCGTCATCGGTGACTTTCGTTTCCCAGTTCCAGTCTTCCCGGTCGGAAACAAGGGTGGAACTCACTGCTTCTGTCAGGTTCTGATGAGCATACACTGCGGAAAACATCCCTGCAATGCCGAATACAAGATAACTTGCGGCAGAAAGAATCCTATCTGCATTCCAGATCAGGAATGTCAGCGTGAATGGATTGATGATCAGGTCAAACGTTCTGAAGAACGCACCGGACGTCAGATACCGGGATACGGGGCTGTAGGAAAACGGATTCAGAAACAGCATGCCTAGAACAATCAGGAAGAATTTGAATCGATTCTCTTTCTTCAGATTCACGAAGAGAAGCACAATCAGTGCATACAGGATCACATTCCGGATCAGCTCATAGGTGCTTGTATGAGAAGTCAGATTCACTTCCATGTCATAAGCTGAAGGCGGCGAAAAATACAGCATCATATCTGAGAAACCATTGCTGCGATTCAGATAGACCGTAAGAACAACCAGAACCGCAAACAGCACCGGGAGGATCCGTACGCCTACCTTGCAGAAGACATCCAGATGTTTCTGCAACAGAAAGACAATGCCCATCAGTACTGCAGTGATTGCAGCAGTGAACAGGATGGAACGGAACAAGGAGTTATGTCCGAGCGTGATCAGTATCCCGTAGAAAATGATCGGAGTGCTGGAAAGAATGAAGAGTTCCCACGCCTTCCTGTTTTTCTCTTCTGACCAGCATAATGCGAAGAAAAGTCCGACACAGAGAAACAGATCAATAAACAGACTGGAAGAACTGACGGAGATGCCAGCCAGATAAGTCATTGCGGCACTGGCAAACAGCATCTGCTGCTGAGAACGGTTCTTTGCACTCAGAATCCGGTAGACAATCAGGACACTCCAGCCGATGATGATGGTTCGGATCGTATTTCCGAAGAAGCCGAGTGTCGTATTGAAATAATTCGTGAAGTAAGGAGAAAGAATCAGAACTGCAAACAGCAGACCTTTCCATTTCTGTGCTCGGTAGAGGACATTCACACTGGAAACTGTCAGGTTGCCAAGGCTCATTCCGTAAAGAATCGTTGCTCCCCAGATATAAAGCGGAGTCAAGATCTCTTTGAACTCAGTCAGCTTGACCGTCCACTTCAAGAGAACACTCCAGAAATAGTAGTATCCCTGGAAATCATGCAGGTTCTCTATTCCTTCATAATGATAGCCGCTGGTGTAGTCGATATGTCCGAATACGGAAGCCTTTGAATTTTCCAGAACCTCGGAAAGATAGGTGATGGAATCATAGAAGATATTGTTCGTGGTCCATTGTGCGGACGCCTTGCACAGAATGACTGCTGCTAGGATTCCCGCAATCAGGGAAACAAGATGTTTCCAGGAAGGAAGCACATCTGACCGCGTGACCAGACACAGAACAAGTCCTGCAAGCAATAAAATCGGAAGAAAGTAAAAAGCAATCTCAGTACTCAGGTCCATGCAGATGCTGAAGAAGATCTCGATCTGAAATAATCCGAGAATCACGAAAATGCCGAGGAATGTGCAGTCGGCATTCTTCAAGGGTTTTGCATAATGCTGAATCAGTCTGCCCCAGAAATACCCCGACAGCATCAGAATTCCGACGATCAGAATCGCTAAAGAAACGTAATCGGTATTCCAGTGACTGAAATAGAAGGAAATTGCTTCCCCGATTGATGTAAAAGAAGTATCTCCTGCCATAGCTACCCTCCCTTTCTGATCGTTCTGAATGCAGACATGAAATCACGGACCATCTGTTCATAGCTCCAGTCCTGGATCACTTTTTCCGCCTGTTTTCCAAGCTTGCTGCGCTGTTCTTCATCCTTCAGAAGTTCTCTGATCCTTTTCTGAAGAAGATCAGCATTCCCGGAAGGAATCACCTCTGCTGCCTGATATCGTTCTGCGAATTCCACTGCAGCCATGCAGCGGTCGGTTGAGAGAACCGGAAGTCCGAACGCCATCGCCTCATTGATCACAAGGCCCCAGATATCATATCTGGTCGGCAGTACGAACAGATCTGCAGCCGCATAATAATCGGACAGTTCCTGCTTGTTCATGAATGGAAGAAAATGCACATTGTTCATCCGATGCATGCTGAGATAATCCTGAACCTGCGGTTCCGGTGTTCCGCCTATGATGATCGCCTCGGCATCAGTTCCTTCCATTGCCCGCACAAGAAGGTCATAGCCCTTGCGGGGAATCTGCTGGCCAACTGAGAGAATCATCGGCTTGTCCGGAATGCCGATCTTCCTGCGGCTGTGCTGTTTCTCTGCTCTCTTTCCGGAACATGCAGATAGTTCCTGTTGTGACATGCAGGCAAAATGATAGGTAAGGATCTTTTCTGCCGGGACATGATAATAGCTGAAATACTGCCGATTTACCGAAATCCCGGAGCTCAGATACCAGTCATACTGCTTCATGGCTGCCTGGATGGCAAGATCTACAAGGCCTCTTGGAATCGCCAGTCCCCCGTCGGCGTGCATGACTGCGGGTTTTCTTCTATGATGGAAAGCCCGCAGTGCTCTCTGATTCCAGCGATTGGAATAGTCCGAGCAGATCAGCAGATCGCACTCATCTGCTGCTTTCCGGATTCTGGTGCTTCCATCTCCTTCATCCAGAAACGCTGCCTGAAAGGTATGAAAGCCATAGTCATACCACTGTTTTTCCCGATCGGATTCTGCTTTCATCTCAAACAGAGCCAGAAGTTCGGTTTCTGTTCCAAGCTGATTCATGAAAGCTACTTTATAAGGAGATGGAGCATTGCTGACCCAGCAGACTTTCATAGCGGAAGTCCGGTCCTTTCAATATAAAGACTGCGGTAGGCACCAAGCATGGCATCCTTGGAATAGCGCTGGGCATGGATCATGCAGTCAGAGCGCTTCAGGACGATCTTCCCGGAAGCGAGGGCCTGAACCGCATCATTCAGAGCTTCCGGATCTCCGCGTTCCACCACGATTCCGGTTTTCTTCGTCAGCATTTCCGGGCTGCCTCCGGTCTGATAGGTAATCACCGGGCATCCGCATGCCAGGGCTTCAATGTTCACCGTCGGAAAGGTATCCTGATAGGTCGTATTCAGAAGAACGTCTGCGGCAGTATAGATCTGCACAAGTTCCTGCACGCTTTCCGTATGCGGAATGCAGAGAACCTGGGGCATATTCCGGAAGAGCGAAGCCTGTTTCTTTGTCGTGCCTGCGAGAATGAGCTTCTGATTGTCCTTCAGCATGAGGGCAAGCTTCTGAAGATCGGCAAGTCCTTTTTCTCTGGTCCAGGGATTGGCAACTGCAAGCATGATGAAATCCCCTTCCATGGAATGAGCAGACCGGAATCCTGACGGCTCCGGATGAAAGCGGGCAAGGTCTATCCCATTGGAGATCTGAAGGATTCTCTGATCCTTCAGGAACGACTGCTTCACCTGGTCCTTGAGCCAGAGGGAAGGAGTCACGATGGTCAGCTGTCCTGGCTTCAGGGAATTGAAAAGTGCTTTCTTCTGATTGAAGTTCCGGGTGACATTCCACCCGTTCCACGTGACCGGATATTGGGAAAGTCCGGGGCAGTGAGCACACTCCGTCTTCCATCGATCACAGCCGACATACTGAAAATGCGCGCAGTGCCCGGTAAACGCCCAGCAGTCATGCATGGTCCAGATCACCGGGGTATCAATGGTCTTCAGATACTGAAACAGCACCTCGACATTCAGATAATAGCCATGAAGATTATGCAGATGGATGAGATCCGGCCGGAAGGCTTTCAGATTCTCCACCATTCTCTCGGTTTCCTCAGTATTGCAGAATCCATGCCGATCAGAAAGAAAGGTGCAGACAGCATGTTCTGCATTGCCTGCAAACTTCGTGATCCGAAACGCATCTGCATCCGTCCTGTTTTCCCTGCGGCCGTAATAGATCCGTCCCTGAACCCCCGGAATTCTCGAGAGCTGATAGACGATTCTGCCGGTGCTGCCGGTACCGATGACAGAATTGACGAAGGCGGCTCTCATGATTCCTCCACGCCTTCCGTACTGTCTTTCTTGAACAGGATCTTGAAGGTCATGAACATGATGCGCACATCAAGGCCGATGGAAAAATGCTCGATATAGATCAGATCAAACAGCAGCTTGTCTTTCAGACGCGTGTTGTATTTCCCGTAAACCTGTGCATAGCCAGTCAGTCCGGCTTTCACCTTGAGGCGGTAATTGAATTCCGGAAGGTCTTCCGTGATCTTTGCGACAATCTCCGGCCGCTCAGGTCTCGGGCCGACAACGGACATATCTCCCTTCAGGATATTCAGAAGCTGAGGCAGTTCATCGATGCGGCAGGAACGGATGAACCTTCCCACTTTCGTGATCCGGCTGTCATGCTCGGAGGCAAACCTGGCAACCCCGTCTTTTTCTGCATCGGTACGCATGGAACGGAATTTGATGATCCCGAACTTTCTTCCGAACTGGGTCAGTCTGGTCTGGACATAGAACACAGGCCCATGGTCCTCTGCCTTGATTGCAATTGCAGTGATCAGAAAAATCGGAGAAGTCAGAACCAGAAAAACAATCGCAAAGATGATATCAAACAGGCGCTTGAAGATCTTCTCGATCTGACTTGGTCCGAATGTATTCGTCTTGAGAACCGGCGTATCAACCAGGTATACATTTGTTGCGCTGTTGATGAGCACATCACAGATATCCGGGATCAGATAAAGGCTTTTTCCGAATCCATAGCAGCTTTTGACCAGCTGTTCTTTTTCGTCAGGAGTCAGACCGACTGCAATCACGCAGTCATAGTTCCGGATCATCTTCTCTTCAGTCTGATAAGAACGATAGGGAATCTGTTTCTGAATGTCATAGCTGTTGGACTGGTATTTCAGAATCCGCCGGTAGATAGAGGGATCCTCCTGCTCAAAGATCATCAGTGTCTTCCTGGGCGGGAAAATCCGGTAGTAAATCTGATTATTCAGAATATTCAGGAAGACCACGACGAGGATCTCTGACAGAAAATACAGCAGAAAATCTCTTGCCGGCAGCACTCTTCTTCCGACCAGCATCGCCAGGATGAAGATACTTGCGTTTGAAAAAAAGAGACTGATGATATGAGAGAAAATCAAGTCTCCCGTGGTGGAGTATCCGATCCCGAATCCTCCGTACATCTGATTGAAGACAACCAGAAGAAGCAGATAGATTCCAAGCACTGCCCAGTTGCCGATCCGGTAGAAATATGCAAAAGTCCTGAAATACTCGAACCAGATATAATAGAACACTGCCCCAAGCACCAGAATCGTCAGCGTGTTCATTGCGGCTGAGACGGTACGCTGCGTCCGTTCATCTCTGCGTAACTGCATAACGGAATTATACAATGAAATCAGTCTCGTGTCGCTTGCGACCTGGAAAGGATGCGCGGATGCGGCATCACGACCGTGCAGTTGTCCGGGATATCTTCAGCAATAACGCAATTCGCCCCGATCTTCACATGATTGCCGATATGGATTCCGCCGATGAGCATGGCACCAGCGCCGATTTCCACATCATCTCCGATGACCGGAGCTCCTCCTTTTCCGCCGCCGATCGTAACCTGGTGGAGAATCGTGCAGTTTCTGCCGATCACCGCTTCATGAGAAAGAATGATCCCTTTCAGGCCATGAGGAAGGTGCGGCGGTTCCGCAAACCGGGCGCCGTATCCGAGATGAGTGCCCATCGAGGCATTGTTGAACGCGTCCATGCGCTTGATGCGGAACAGGTACCAGGTACATAGGATTTTTTCAAAGAAGCCCCCATGGTAATTGACAACGCGTTCCCGCATCTTCCAGTATTTCTCATGAGAGTAGTGTTCTACTTTAGGCTGCAGCCACTTTTCAGGCCCGCTCAGGATTACTGTTCTTGCCATATCTGAAGGTATTCTATACAGCCTTTCTCTGACTTTGCAAATGAGATCAGATCTGCTATAGTTCGTAATTAGTCAGAAATTGCTGATTTTCGGAGAAAAAGATGTGTGCTGAGATTGCTCTTGTGATTCCATGGTTCGGAAGATTTCCTTCCAGTATGCCGCTCTGGCTGAACTCCTGCCGGTATAACCCAAAGTTCGATTTTCTTCTGTTTACCGATGATCGCTGTGAGCAGAACTTCCCTGCAAACGTGAAGCCATGCTATATGGAGTTTTCAGAATTCCGAAGCCTTGTTCAGAAAAGATTCTCCTTTCCGATTTCTCTGGAGCGCCCATACAAGTGCTGTGACTATCGTCCGGCATATGGAGAGATTCTTTCTGATTACTTGAAAGACTACCGGTTCTGGGGACATTGCGATCTGGATGTGATTTTCGGAAATCTGAGCCGGTATCTTCCTGATTCTGTCCTTTCTGAACATGATCGTCTATACACTTCAGGCCATTTCACCCTTTATCGAAATACACCCGAAGTGAATGCGTGGTACCGTACTTTGGATCCCCTTGGCTGCATGAACTGGAAAACCGTCTTCACCTCCTCAGAGAACTGTGCATTTGATGAATATGCCGAATGGCATGGCGGCGGCATGTCAGAAATCATCAGGCGAAATGGAAAGAGTTTCTATGATTCTGTTGATTTTGCCGACATTCATGCCAATATCAGCTCGTTCAAGGTACGGGGACAGACTGAATGTGTCGTCCCTGGCCTGTATTTCTGCTTCGAAAACGGAGTCGTTACTGCCAGGTCTTCCGGAATTGTGCTTCGGGAAGAGATGTATGTGCATTTTTCCCAGCGCAGAGTCAATGCTCCTTCCGGCATTGACCTGGATCATTATTTTCTCACCGCCCCGGACTTAATTGTCACAGAAGAACCGGAAGCGATGAAAAAACACATGCTTCCCCTGCTCAGCTATGCGCTTGGATATCAGGGAAAACGGGTAAAACGCAAGTTCAGCAAGCTGTTCCATGTTGCTGATAAGCGCAGCTGACCATCTGTTCATAAAGAGATAGATACGAATCCGTGAACTGCTTCATCGAATACCGGTCTTCTGCCTTTTTCCGGCAGAATGCAGTGTATTCTTTTTTCTTTTCACTGAGTTCAGCGGCTGCTTCTGTCAATGCGGCCAGATCGTTTTCCGCTACCGCTCTTCCGGTTTTTTCATCCAGAGCTTCCGGCGCTCCGCCAACCTGGTATGTGACGACGGGAGTACCGCAGGCAAGCGATTCGAGAATTACAGTCGGGAAGTTGTCTTCATGAGTCGGAACCACGGTGACATCTGCAGCACTGTAGAGATCCCGCAGTTCTTCCCGGCTGGAAGTTCTCGGAAGTGCAATGATATCTGCAGGAAGATCATTTCTCTTTTCTTCCGGAACCCCAACCAGGACCAGGACATGATTATCCGGAAGCCTTCTGCTGAGTTCCAGATAATCATGAAATCCTTTTGCTTCAGAAAGAGACAGAGCAATGCCGAGCACGATCTTCTGATTGTTCAGATGAAGCTCGTTCCTGACATTGCTTTCAGAAGGAAAGAAGACGTTCAGATCGATGCCATTCGGAATGACGGTACATGGAACCTCTCTCAGAAAGGATTCTCCTACCTGCTGTTTCATCCATCTGCTGGGAGTGACAATCTGCAGAGCTCTAAGTCCGGACAGCGCTTCCTGTTTCTTTCGGTAATTCTCAGCGGAACGATCGAGGAACCAGGAGTACCGTTTTGCCAGCGGGCAGTTTCCGCATCCGGTCTTCCACTTCTCACAGCGTGCCCACGTATAATACGGGCAGTAGCCGGTAAACTGCCAGCAGTCATGGAACGTATATACTACCGGCACTTCTGTGTCTTTCAGATAGCGGAAGAATTCTGTCAGGTTCAGATCATGGCCATGAATGGTATGGATCTGGACCAGATCAGGCTGATACTCTTTCAGAAACTGAATCAGGTGCTGCGTCGGCCGTTCAGAAACAAAGCCATATCTGCCGGTGATTCTCGAGCAAAGAGCATTGAGTTTGATTTCAGCATCTGAGGAATAGCGGAACCCATTTTCTGCAGGATCCTTTCCGAAGGTATAAAGCATCCGGTTCTCAATTCCTTTTTCTGTCATTGCCTGCGACAGGATTCCCATCAGCATGCCCGTACTGCCATGGCATGCGCTGTTCAGCTGGACTACTTTCATCTAGAACTCCGTTTCTTCAGAAAAATCTGTTTCCATTATATAATTGAAAGGCTTTTATTTTGAAACGATTGAGGTGCGCATGTCAGAAGAAAACCGCCAGATCAAATACGGAGCAATGATTTCCTATCTTGCCATCATCCTGAATTCCGTTATTTCCCTTGCATATACTCCATGGATGGCGAATCAGCTTGGAAAGTCGCAGTACGGTCTCTACAATCTCGCGTATTCCTTTGTCCGGATGTTCCTTGTGGATCTCGGTCTCAATGCGGCAGTCTCCAGGTTTGTAGCAAAGTATCGTGCAGAGGGACGGGAAGACAAGATCGAGCACTTTCTCGGCACGGTCACGAAATTCTACCTGATCCTCGGAGCGATCATCTGCGTCATTCTGATCGCAGTCTATTTCTTCATCGGAGATATCTATCGGGGACTGACTGCAGAAGAAATCGTCACATTCCGGAAAATCTATCTGATCATGGCTGCAGCCACGGTATTCTCATTTCCGTTTCTGTCTCAGAATGGCATCCTGACCGCATATGCAGAATTCATACCGCTGAAGCTCTGCGATCTTGGTCAGAAGGTATTATCGGTTGTACTGATCATCGTTGCCCTGCTGAATCATATGGACGTGATTGCGGTGATGGCTGCTTATGCAGGATCCACGATCGTATTCATCATCATCAAGTATTTCATCATCCGCAGCGGACTCCATCTTCGGATCATCAGCCAGAAGAATGATCAGGAGATGCAGTCTCAGATTCTGCACTTCACTGCCTGGACCGCTACCACAACCATTGCCGAAGGATGCACGTACGGACTTGCTCCGACCATTCTCGGCATTGTTTCCAACACGGCTCAGATTGCACTCTTCTCCCCTGCCAATTTCCTGGAGGGCTATTTCTCCACCTTTGCGGCTGCAATCAATGATATGTTTCTTCCCAGGGTCAGCCGGTATATCGCCCAGGGAAAAGAAAACCGGATCTATCCGCTGATGGTCATGGTCGGAAGATACCAGCTTGCTTTCATGGGACTGATCTTCATCGGGTTCCTTTGCGTTGGCAATACCTTCATGGTCACCTGGATGGGGCCGGATTATCAGGGAGCATATCTCTGCACCGTGGTCTGCATGATTCCGGATATGCTGAATGTGACCCAGCAGATTGCCAATACTGCAGTCATTGCAGAAAATAAAGTGCGTCAGAAAGGCATTGCCCAGATCGTCAAGACGATTGTCTGCATCAGTCTATCGTTCCTGCTTTCTTCAGAATTCGGAGCACTTGGCGCCTGCATGGCAATCTCCATTGCGGCTCTGACAGAGTTTGCAATGATGAATCGGGTATACCAGAAAGAACTGAATCTGGACATCCGTTCCTTCTTCCGGGAATGCTATCGGAGTTTTCTGATTCCGGATGCCATCTCATTAGCTGCCGGCTATTATCTCTGCAATGTGGTCTTTGCGGGAGTCGGCTGGAAATATGTCACCATTCAGGCTGCAGCAGTTGTTCTGATCTACAGCCTGTCAGTCTGGCTGATGGCGCTGAAGCCGGAAGAAAAAGCATATCTGAAGCAGAAGCTGTTTCATAAGTGAACCGGCACGCCTCTGCCGCCGCTCAGGATTCCGTAGAAACGAGGCATTATGTGCTGCATGATGGCTGCTGCAACCCAGCAGAGGAAGATGGAAAGAACCGCAAGCCCGAAATAACCGGCAATGACAGAACTATCTGAACACGCGACATGGGAGGTATAAATACCTTGCAGATAGCTGATCACCTTTCCATGCACCGCATACAGAAACAGATTCCAGGAAGCCGCCAGTTCGATTCTGCTGGCGGTCTTCTGTTTCTTCATGCAGGCTTCTGCAAGCTTTCCGATCGGATAGATCCAGAGAATCAGCGTGATCCGATCGAGAAGGTCATACCAGGGAGAGGGAAGAAACAGTACAAGGAGACTGCAGAGCAGTGCAGAAGGTAGCGTGATCTTTTCGGCAATTCGCTTCAGTTTTTCTTTCCATTCCGGATACTCCGCAAGCAATGCCCCGAAGAGGAAGAAGCAGAATGGAATGCGGATCCGATAAGAGACCGGAAGAAACCAGAGAATCAGAATACCGGCAGCGGCCAGATGAGGAACCTCTTTCGTCAGACTGCGCAGCAGCGGCGACAATAGAAGCAGACCGGACAGATCCGTCAGAAACCAGAATGGCATATAGAACGGAGCCGTATGAAACGGAATGCCGATCAGATTGCGGAACCATTCCTGAAAAGACCAGGAAAGGATGCCGGAAGCATTGCCTCTAAGATCCATCAGAAACAGATCTGTCAGAATCCATATCAGATTCCAGAGAACCAGCGGGATCAGAATCGTTCTGACTTTCTTCTGAAGCATCAGGCCATACTGAAATGGGTGCACGAAAAGCAGGTAGCCTGAGATCATCATGAAGATCGCATCCCCTGCATCCGCAAGCATCAGAAACGGTTTCAGAACGATCGGAGTTCCGACCTGATAGGCAAGAATCAAATTTCCGGAATGGACAAATACGACCAGCAGCGCCGCACAGACGCGCATTGCGTCAATCGTTGTATTTCGGCTTGAGTTCGTCATAGAGTTCCAGGATCATCGGATCGATGGTTTCTTCGGAATAATTCAGGGCTTTCTGTTTGGCATTGCGGATAAAGGTTTCCCGAAGGATCTGATCTCTGCGCAGGGTCTGATATTCTTTCCGGAACTGCTCTGCATCATTGACTGGGTAGAGATATCCATCTTCACCGCTTTCAATGAGGTCATGATTTCCGCGCACATCTGATGCAATGATCGGGACACCGGCAGTCATCGCTTCAATGACGCAGACAGGAAGTCCTTCGCGGAACGAAGGACAGAGAAACAGATCCATGCCATAGAGCAGTTCATAGATATCATTCCGGTATCCTAACAGCCGGACTTTTCCTTCCAGGCCAAGCTCTCTGATCTTCTCAGCATAAGTGCCATGCCAGAGGTCCGTTCCGCAGATCACATAGTAGAGCATGGGGTCTTCCCGCAGCTCTTTCTGCAGAGCATTCATCACGAACAGATGATTCTTGTTCTGATTCAGTTCTCCTACCGAGATCATCACGAATGCCGTTTCGGGAAGACCAAGCCGTTTCCGGATCACGCTGCGATCGGTACGGGCAGCTTCAATCCGGGAAAGATCTACTCCTACTCCTGGAATATAGACTGCGTGTCCGCCCGGGCGGTAATGGAACTGCTGTGCTGCCGCATAGTCTTCCTGATTGATTGTTACCAGACGATCGGTATGATGCGCTGCAATGCGTTCCATATTCCGGTAGATCAGCTGATTCTTCAGCGGAGCACCTTCGTAGAAATGGAAACCATGCGCAGTATAGATGACCTTTGTCCTCAGCCCTTCCGCAGCCATCCGTGTAAAGAAGGAAGCAAGCGGCGTATGCGTGCTGATGATGTCATAGTCTTCTTTCTTCAGAAGCTCTTTCATGAATCGGTATGCTTTCAGGTTATCGGCAGACGTCGGACTCTTGGAAAAGCAGACATTGTATTTCCGATGAATATCATCGTTGATATAGGTTCCATTGGCAGCGACATCGATGAGATTCCCCTGCTCATGGAGCTTATGGATAATCCGGAGATGATGGTTGATGATGTGAATATCAACCGTGGCTGCAAACAGGATCTTCATCACTTCGCCTCCTCTGTGCAGGAAATCGTGCTCTGATTGCGGATATAAAGGGTCCCTTCCTGCATGTTTTTCACGAATGCAAACTGATCCAGCCAGCTGTCCTGCGGTTCATAGAAATAGTGGCTGTCAGTATGGTCCACATAAATATAAGCCGGATACCGGTCTTCATGAAGACAAGCATAGGCATCTTCCGCAGCAGTATACTGATCTTTCTCCCAGAAATAGAGATAGGTGGAATTGGCGGCAATTCTCTTATTGCAGGCCAGATATTCCCAGCTCTGCCCGGTCACGAGGGAAACGCTGCTGCATTCTTCCATGGCGTTGATTTCCCTGATATCTTCGAGTCTATGTTCATACTGCATCACGGCTTCCTCAGTATCCAATAGACCCTTGAGCGGACCATCTTCGATCTCAGCATCATAGCCGCTGATTCTGGCTCCGAACACATAGCTGCACTTATAGAAGGCAAAGACCGAAATCACCGCAATCACGAGAAGCTGATTCCATTCCCTGCCTGAAAAGGCAATACACGAAACGCTGCCAGCCAGGATGAGCGGGCTGCAGAAGCTCGAGGGACCGACATTGCTGGAAAGTGAAATCATGAGGGCATAGAAAACTGATACGCCATAGATCATCAGAAGGTCATTGCGCTTCTTCTGCAGCAATGCCTGAAGGCCGGAAAGACAGAGCGGAATCAGCAGGGCAGCATAAGTTCCGGAGTCCATCTGATACCCGGAAACACATACGGCATAAACCATGGAGCAGAGATTGATCCAGAGCGAACACCTTCTGAGCCTCTGCTCCTTCTGAGGGTCCTTCAGAAAGACAAGTGTCAGAATGAGTTCTGCCGCAAAAACTATGAGAAAGAAGCCAAACAGCAGATATAATCTTCCGCCATTGCGGATCGCCATTTCAGGAAACGTCATCTGATGGGACGGATCAATCAGATGGACTAGCGATTCTGAAAAGTTCTCAAAGGATCCGTTTCTCCAGAGAATCACCAGAAATATGACAGCGATGGTCAATGCCCCGGCAGTAATTCCCTTCCAGGCACTTCTGGAGAACCAGGCAGGCTTTACTGCCGTAATAACGGTCAGAATCAGATACAGAAAGATCAGATACGGGGTATTGATCACCGCGCATGCCATCAGAATGCCGCAGAGATAGAAGCGAAACGGATGTCTTCCTTCCATCGGATACACCAGCATTGCCAGAATCACTGCCGCTGCTCCCATCGTGTTGTAGGAAAGCGACATGATCTGAAATGGCGTGAAGACGAGATACAGCAGCGATGCGAGAATCGATGCAGGCCCTTCGTTCCGGAAGCGCAGATAAATCATGAGTCCGGTGAACATCGTCAGGGCAACGTAGTAATGCCGGAAGCCGAGGAGAATCCCATCAGTGCCGCCGTGGACTGCGGTATAAAGCTCATAGAGCGGAGTCAGGAAGAACCCGATCATCTGAGCAATATGCCAGTCATCCGCAAACATCCGATCGCCCGTGGCAAATCTCTTTCCGATCGTCACATAGAACTGTTCATCGGAATAGCCCATGCCCTGGCGTGCCTTCCATAGCTGCACCAGCAGAACCGCAGTGAAAACACCTGCATAAAGCAGGTCCTGTGTTCTGAGGCTCTGGTGCTGTTCAGAAGGTCTTGAACCCATAGGACTTCTTTCCGATGGCTCGATCGGCGCAATAGCAGAGATATCGGAAGAACAGTGCGGGCGTAACGCCGCATTGTTTCAGATAGCCCCAGGCATCTGCCGTTTCTTTCCGAGGCAGGGCATAGCGCCAGCGTTCCAGTGCTTCCATCTGCCGGATTCCTTCCTGTTCTCCTGCAGGAAGCTGATCGAGCTCTGCACTGATTTTATCAAAATAGAGCTGATCATACGATACGAGTTCCTGATAGGTCGGCACCTTTCCTCGAACTTCATAATGAATGGTCAGAAGATTCTGATCCAGATAGGCAAGGAGATGATGCTTCAGAATCCTTCCCATCATCTCATAGTCTTCAAACTTCCGCAGCGATTCATCATAGCCGCCGGCATCTTTCAGGATCCCGGTGCGTACCAGAAGGTTCGAACCGCTGCCGACATACAGCATGCGTCCAAGGATATACGGATATACTGCTCCCTCGGTCTTTTCTGCATTGAGAAACCGTTTCCCGCCGGCAAGATATTTCGTAAAGGAACAATAGCAGCAGCTGTATTCCGGTCCCTTCCGCTCCAATAGCGCAGCCTGTGCCTCCAGTTTTTCCGGAGCGATTTCATCATCGTCATCCAGAAATGTGATGCAGTCACCCCTGGCCTGCTGCAAGCCGCGGTTTCTGGAATACGATGGCCCGCGGTTCTGTTCATTGACCAGATACGTCACCCGATCTGAATAAGGAAGAATCGCTTCTGCCGTTGCCTTCTGCTCTGGCGTATCGATTCCGTTATCATCGACTACAATGATTTCATGGGCAGCAGTCTGGCGGTCGGCGCAGGTGATTGCACGGGCAATCTGCTCTGGCCGATGATAGGTTGTGATCACAATGGAAATAAAGGTCATCGATGCGTCTTCACCGCCTTTCTGATTGTTTCTGCAGCATACACGATCAGGAATGAGCCTGCAGAAAGCAGAGCGAACTGGATCCAAGGACTTTCAATCTTCCAGGTTCCCAGATAATAGACAAAGATATGGGCAAGATAGAGATTCATGCAGTTCTTCGAGATCCAGACGGCAGAGTTCCTGATTCGTCCGGGGTTCCGGCTCAGCAGCAGATACAGAAGCGAGGAGCAGAACATGCCATAAGACGAGAAATACAGCGAAGGCGGATATTTCATCGACTCCAGAAACGGGAATCCCGAAAGTCCTCCGGCAATGAGATAGAATACCAGGAACAGCAGCGTGAACCGGATTCTTCCCTTCTCTTCCAGATCCGGATACGAAGCCCCGAACCAGGCAAGCACGGTGAAGCCTACGGTATCGCTGAAAAGATACGTCAGCAGCTTCTGAAAGACATAGTTCTGCATCGGACTGATCAGGAACCGATAGATCAGGTCATTGACCGCCAATGCGGCTATACCGATCAGAATCCGCTTTTCTGCAGGCATCTTCCTGGTTCTTTCCTGCAGGATCGGAAGCGTGATGCAGTTGAAGAAGAAAACACGGTACACCCAGACAAACATGATTCCGGACCCGGTCATCAGAAATGAATTCAGGATCACGTTGCTGGAGATTCCGGAATGCAGAATGCCATTGAAGAACAGAAAGAAGAAAATCAGAAAGATCCATACCCGAAGAATCAGCTTCCGGAATCTTCTCAGAAGATAGGTTTTCTGGTCAGGACGGCTTCCCTGAATGGAATACACATACGACATCCCAGAAAGAAAGAACAGAAGCGGCACATCAAACTCCCGGATATTCTGAAATGAATCCGGGAATGAAGTATGGGCGGCAAACAGCAGAAACAGCGCGATTGCCCTCAGAAGATCTGCAGTCCTGTCTCGGTAGGAAGTAGTCATGCGTGTAAACTCAGATCCAGAATGATATCGCAGATCCGATCTACATCATTAAGAGACAGATCTGCATACAGCGGCAGCGTCAGCACGCTCTGACTGATATGCAGAGCAATCGGAGTATCTTCCGGATTGTACTGTCCCCTGTAGCACTCAAAGCTGCTGGTGATCGGATAGAAGTATTTTCTCGCCCCGATCCCATGTTCCGCCAGCGCTTTCATGACCTCATCTCTTCCGGCTCCGAACTCCTTTTCCTCAAAGATGACCGGAAAATATGCATAATTCTGCTTCACGCCTTCCTGAATCACATTAAGCCGAAGCCCTCTGACCCCCTCAAGGCGGCTGCGGTAATGATCCGCGACCTTCTTCCGCTTTTCAATCTCAGCATCCACATGCCGGAGATTGCAGATGCCCATCGCGGCACAGAACTCATTCATCTTGGCATTGGCACCCACCGCATCCACCGTTTCCGCATCGCGGATTCCGAAGTTCTTGAGTCCATAGATCTTTCTGCCAAGCTCTGGATCATGGAAGGTCACCGCGCCTCCCTCAATCGTATTGAATACTTTTGTCGCATGGAAGCTGAAACAGCTCGCATCTCCGAAATTTCCGACACCGATGCCGTGATAGGTTTCTCCGAAGGTATGGGCAGCATCATACAGAACCTTCAGTCCATATTTCTCTGCAATCTTCTGAATTTCTTCCACATGGCAGATATTTCCGTAGACATGAACCGGAACAATTGCAGTGGTATGTTCATTGATGAGCGCTTCAATCCTGGAAGCATCGATCGTGAAATCATCCGGATCAATGTCGCAGAAAACCGGCTTTGCCCCATTGCGGACAATGGCGTGTGTCGTAGAAGCAAACGTAAACGGGGTCGTGATAACCTCGCCATGAAAGTCCATTGCCTGCATCGCCATTTCCAGAGCCATGTGCCCATTCGTTAGCAGCTCGAGGTGTTCCACTTTGAGATACTGTTCCAGCTCGCTCTGCAGTTCCTGGTGCTTGACTCCCATATTGGTCAGCCAGTGGCTGTCCCAGATCTCTCTGATTTCCTCCACGTATTCTTCCAGAGGCGGCATGGAAGAACGGGTAACTAATATTTTCTGATCACTCATGGCTGGTATCCTCATCCAGAATGACGGTATAGAAGTCCGTCATGCGTCTTAAATAATACTCCATTGTGTCACGATCCGGAAACTTCAGAAAGATGATGCCGAGAGCACCGGCAGAGTTCAGAAAAGGGACGACCTGATCACCTGGTTTCTTCCAGAGTTCTTTCCGGATCAGATATGGGTTCAGCTCTTCTGAGAATCTGATGTCAAGGTATTTTCCTCTTCTGGCAGAATGAAGATTATGCGTCGCATAAAACGGATGTCCTGCTGTTTCCTTCACCGATACTGATTTCCCCATGGCTGCTTCAATCGTCATCCGAACGATATCCTGATCAAAGATCATTCCCATCAGTTCCGGAATCATGTTGCCGCCATTGCGGGGCCCGGCATCCAGCACAAACACCCGGTCTTTCTGATCGAGGACCAGTTCCACGTTCATAGCGCCATTCTGAATCCGGAGTTCGGAAACCATTCTCGAAAGCGTATCCTTTACAAGCCTGAGCTGCCCATCGGAAAGAAATGGCGGATAGCTCTTGCCCATCGGAACAAGCGGATTGATCCGCTCATCCCGATAACAGTTCATCAGTCCCCAGAGTGCTACCTTGCCATTGACTATAAACAGATCGCCGCCGATCAGATAAGGGGTGCTATTCGAAACATACTCCTCAATAATGATTTCATGCGCCCTGCTGTAAGAAAAAGCTGTTTCTGCAGCACTCTGAAGTCCCTCAGAACTCTTCAGCAGCGTGACACCTTTGCTGCCGGAAGAGTCTGATGGTTTTACGAGCACCGGATAAGGAAAATCAGATGCATCTTTCAGCGCATCATCCAGATCCTGATAACTGCAGGACTCCGGGCTGCTGAACCCATGGCTTTTCAGAAACTGCCGGAAAAGATGCTTGCTGCAGAGAGTCTCAACCGAATGAAACGGATTTCCCGGAAGATGCATCTGCTCTGCTACCCAGGCAGCAGTCGGTGCCGCAGGATCGGAAGCATAAGCAAGAATGCCATCAATCTGTTCCTTTCGGGCAATATCAAGAACCGCATCACGATCAGTGGTTGAAATATTGTAATAATGATCTGCGGCAAACTGACCAGGATTATCAGGGAGATAGTCGCACAGTACTGTTTCATATCCCATATTTCTCGCTTCCCTGATTGCAGTGACCTGCTGGGCAGATCCACCCAGCAGCAGAATTTTCTCAGCTTTCATATTCGTTCTTCCGGTTTCTATGCCGATTCACAACTCGTCTGACTCCTTCCGCAAGATTTCCGCCGTTCTTCAGATACAGCCATTTGAACTGGAGCCACCGGGAAGCCTGCAGAAGCTTGTCATTTCTTCCCATGATCCGATCGAACTGCTTCTCGTAGAACGGATCCGGAATCAGATATTCCGGCTCTTTCATCGGAAACTGCATCGGATAGGTCTTCATATTGAACGTATTGCGGACAGCCTTCGGCATCCGGTTCAGATCTGCTGCATGAGCACTTCCTTCTCCATAGCCGATATTGCTGATGAGATTGCGCTTCGGAACGACAATCAGCTGATGCTGACCATAGGCAGAGAATTCCGTATAGAATTCCGAAAATGCCATATGGCCTTCAAAAAACTCATTTTCGGCATACCCGAGAATCTTTTTGCGGAAGTCTTCATTCTTCTTTGTCTCTTCTTTCAATAGTGACATCACATAGGAATCTCTTCCGAAGTCACGGCTGTAGAACTGTTCATAGGTTCGCTTCCACATTCCGAACCCGCTGATTGCCACTTTTCTCGAAAAGAACCAGTCTGAGGAAGCCAGCTCATAAACCCCCATCAGATTAAGCCCTGTGATTGCAGAAACTCGTGTATCATTCCGGTATTTTTCAAAAATTTCCTGGCAGAAACGGAAATAGGTAACGTCTGGCAGAATATCATCTTCCAGGAGAATGCAGTAATCCGCATTCGACCAGATCAGATCATGTCCCTGCTTTCCGGTCGCATATAGACCTTCATTATGGTCATGGTAGAGCTTATATACTTTGCAGTCCCAGTCGATATGGGATTCCACGTACTCCCGATTCAGGCGGATCTTCTTCCATTCATCATCATTTCTGCCTCCGTCCGAAATCAGGAACAGAGTGCTTGGCTTTGCCTCGGCAATCCGATCAAACTGCCGCTTCTGACATTCCGGGCGGATCCATATATTCACTCTGACAGGTACATCTGTCTCACTAGGTTTCATTGCAGATTCTTCCTTTCATAAAGACGGTAGATACGCTCAGCGCCATCATATTCCCTGGTTTCCTGTGCAATCAAGTCATATTCCGGAAGATCGAGTTCATGGTCCATGGAAATCAGGTATCTGATTTGTTTTTCTTCAATGCAGTGAAGTCTTTCCTGTTTCATCTCCTCTGTTTCACTGTTGATGGCAGAGAAATACCTGCAGGCGGGAATTTCTCCGCCCTCCAGGTAGAATCCCTGGTCATACCCTTCCAGCATCAGATAAGAAGCACCCGGATCATAGCTCTGAATCAGAGATACAAAATCCTGCTGCACGGATCCATGTCTGCCGATCGTACGGAGATTGGAAGAGCCGAAGGCGCATAGAACCGAAAGACCAGCTGAGAGACTGATCATGACTTTCCGGTTCATCTTCCTGGAAATGATTGGAACCAGGAAGACACTGAAGCAGATCATCGGAAGAATATAGTAAGCGATGAAGATATTGCCAATAAACGAAATGAAATACCAGCAGAGAAAGATCAGAATCAGCAGATTTCGCGCTGCAGGCTTATGATGGAATTCATGGATGCCCGCAAAAAACCGATGGTACTGAACAGAATCAGGACCGGATTATTCTTCAGGTAGAAGAAGTAAGCTCTTGCCATCAGGTAGATTCTGGTCGGGATTCCTGCAGAAGCCGGATACTGGTTCAGATTGTATCCGAAGTAGACTTTCAGAAAATCGGAGAGGTTTCCATTCAGGGAAAACAGAAGCACCGTGATCAGTACGGGCACGAGGAAACCAGCAATCGCTTCCATGATGCATGCAAGAAGTCTGCTGCGTTCCTGTCTGGCCTGATAGAGAATCAGCGCAATCGCCAGTCCGGCAAAAAAACCGCATAGCGTGAATTTCATCAGAAATACCGAAGAGGCGAGAATGCCGATCAGGAAGCAGTCTTTCTTTGAAAAGGGTTCTTCCGCAAGAATTCGTTTCAGAGAAAGAACCAGACAATGCATCAGAAGCGGCAGAGCAAGTTCCTCGACACTTCCCCCGCCGAAGGAGAATGCCTTGGCAGTGACGATCGCAATCGCAATCAGAAGCAGCCCGGGAAACGGATGTTCCGTCTGCAGAAGCTTCAGAAGTTTCCAGCATTCCCATAAGAACCAGAACAGGGAGAGGACCTCAATCAGATATACTCCTGCAAAGGAGCGATCAGAGATCATAGCAGCAATTGCATACAGAACATACAGCAGAGGCCCTTTATGATCAAACAGGTCTGTATACATCTTTTTCCCCTTCAGCATGCCCCGGCCGATGGTCAGAAAGATATTCGCATCGCTCCATGGATTCCGTTCATACAGAAACGAAGAACGTGAGAAGATGGTAATGCAGAAAAAAGAGATCAGCAGAAGACCTGCTGCCACTGTTCTCTGCTCATTTTTCTGTTTTCTGATCGTCATCCTGATCCTTCTTCTGCCTGAGAAGCGATAACTCATAATTCAGCTTGCGGATATCCTTGTCCATCCTGCTCATCTGCATATACAGGAAATAATTCAGCAGGAACAGGATCGCCGTCATGAACAGGAGGATGAAGTTCGTGACAGACTGAATGCCGATCAGATTTGCCATCCATCTGGCAACGCCAGGCCAGATCGCAACGATCAGGACAAAGACTGCCCAGGTGATCCAGACGACCGCATAGCGGACATTCATGCGGGATTTTGCAGAGCCATAGATGACAAAGATCAGGATGCCGAGGGATGCGAGAATCAGCACCCATCTCAACCCTTCCGGAATACCAACGGTCATAGAATCTCCTCTACTACTGAATAAACAGAATACTCATGAGAACGTTATACATGAAGCCGGCGGATTTCATCGGGTTATGGAAATAGCTTTCCCCTGCTTCGCGTTCTTTCATATTAACCTGAACTTCCTTGACCCGATAGCCGTGATGAATGACATAGGCAAGGGCGTCCGGTTCTGCGACAAAATTCATATTCTCAGCAAAGTCGACAAGCACTTTTCTGCCAAGAGCTCTCATGCCGGAGGTCGGATCCGTGACATGGCGTCCGGTTTTCAGGCGGATCGCTCCGCATAAAAGCCGGGAGCCGATCATCCGGGAAGTCAGAGGCTTCCTCTGCTCCACGAATCTCGATCCCACCACATAGTCATTGCCTTCTTCAATCCCTTCCAGAAGCTTATGAATGTATTTCGGAGGATGCTGACCATCTCCGTCGGTTACAATTGCGACATCATAGTCATGATCCCGGGCATACATGAATCCGATCTGCGTCACGCTGGCAAGACCGGCATTGACTGGCAGATCCAGGTGCTCCCAGCCCATCCGGTCCAGAATCTCACCGGTCTGATCACTGGAGCAGTCATTGATCACAAGGCTTTCCCAGCCATAGGAATGAATTTCCGGGATCAGCGTCGGAAGATTATCCTGTTCATTATGGGCTGGGACAATAATCAGAACCTTCACGACTCTTTCCTCCGGACTCTCCCTATTATAAAAGAATTCTCTGTGAAATACACTTTGCCTAGGAACGGCGGATTTTCTGCAGGATTCTTCTTACCGGGCGCTCCACATTGATATTCTTCAGCAGCAGATTGATGGCCAGATAGCTGAGGATCGAGAATACAATGACAAAAACGCACAGCAATGCTGCATTTGCAGAGAGATACCGGGATCCGAGAAAGGA
Source organism: uncultured Erysipelotrichaceae bacterium (assembly GCA_900314905.1). Lineage (GTDB taxonomy): Bacteria > Bacillota_I > Bacilli_A > Erysipelotrichales > Erysipelotrichaceae > Bulleidia. The sequence goes on along the minus strand of OMXA01000005.1, from coordinate 26,531 downwards.
GAAAACCAGAATGCCTGAGCATGACGCCAGGCACTTCCAGGTATTGGACAGAATGGCCTTCCGGTCAAAGAGCCAGAAGTAATCCCGGATGTGATACAAGAGAATGCAGAATACGGTGGCTTCCGCAAGCAGTGTGGTAAATGCCGCACCGGAAGCCTTCCAGACCGGAATGAAGAACAGATTCAGGACCAGGTTCTCGATCGCCCCGGCTGCAGTGGAAAAAAGGTTCACTGATTCCCGATGAAGCGGCAGATTGACACAATAGGCAATGGCTCCTCCGAATACCGCAATCGGCGTCGCCGCGGCCAGAATCCGAAGCGGAATCACCGATTCCGGGAGGCTCTTTCCTGCCACGATTTCCACGATCGGTTCTGACAGAACAAAGATTCCGAGGCTGACTGGCAGCGCAGTGACGATCATATCGTTGATCACTTGATTCAAGAGCAGCTTGAAGTCGTCCATCTGCTGATGGGCAAAGTAATCGCTCAAACGCGTTACCGTGACATTGTAGATTGCCGCAAGCAGCTGCTTCACAACGGTATAGACCTTGACGGCGATGGAATAAACACCTCCGAAATAGTCTCCGACCATCCAGCCGATCATGACATTATCGATATTCAGATAGATTGATACCGCCAGATTATTGGAAAACAGGACTAGAACCGGCTTGAGATGCTGTCTGAAATGAATATGCCTGGTCAGGTGAAGGCGGCAGTACTGACGGACATGGATCATATTCATGACCGCGATGATTCCATTCGTGATGACCTGGATGGCAGCGTACCTGTAAAAGTCTGATGGCTTTCTGACCAGGATGATCGTCAACAGAAAGCTGAGAATCTGAATGAGGATGGAACGGACCGTGATGTAAAGGTAGTCCTCATAGATCACATTGAGCCAGTCCACGCCGATCGTGGAAAACATGATCGATGCGCTCATGATGACGAGCAGCACCTGGCGATTCTTCAGGTTCGGAAAGACGGCAATGCAGAGGAAGAGAACCGCATATGCCGCAGCTGTCGTGATCATGTTCATCGTGAAGATCTCATCAGCAAACTGCTGCATCTTCTTCGGATCAGTGCGGAACCTGCCGCCTTCTCTGGTGGCATAGCTGGTAAATCCGAGCGAGGCAATCAGCCCGATATAGCCGATGAAGGACTGGGCAAAGGTGATCTTGCCCAGGTTTTCCATCTGCAGGGCACGGGTCACATAAGGAAAGATGATCAGCGGAAAAACGATGGAGACAATCGTCCTCACCGTATTCAGGACCATATTCACTTCTACGGACTTCGATCGCTTATTCATCTGGATCTCCGAACCTCTTCAGCACATCCGTCCACTGAGATTCCCATTTTTTCCTTGAAAATGCAGTCCTTACTGTTTCCTGGCCGCACTTTGCATACGTCTTTCTCAGTTCCGGATGCTCAATCAGTTCTTCGAGAGCGTCATGAAAGTCATCTGCCAGAGGTCTTACCATTCTTCCGTTATAGCGGTCAAGGATGATATTGCTCATCCCGCCGACATCGGAGCAGATGACGGCACACCCTGCGCCCATCGCTTCCAGCAGAGAAAAGGAAGTTCCTTCGGATCCGATCGTCGGAACGAGTGCGATATCCTGTGTCTCATGAACCTTCAGACTGTCATGAGGGGCATAAGTGAGGAAGGAGACATTAGGAAACGGATCGAATACCTCATGAAGCTTCTGTTCGCATCTTCCGTCTCCAGCAAGAGTGAATGTGACTTCCGGATGCTGTTTCAGAATATCCGGCATGAACTGCGAAAGCAATTCAACTCCCCGGATCGTCACGAACCGGCGGGCAAAGATGATCCTGGCAGGCCCGTCATAGTCATTCCGATCGGCGCTTACATCTGAGAAGTTCGGAATCACCTGATAAGCAAGATCTCTTCTGGTGGTCTGGGTCCTGAGCCAGTTGATATAGTTATCGTCCACGCATACGGTGAAGGAAACCAGCTGATGGCGCTTCACTTCCCCGTCTGCCTGGATATGGCGCAGGAACGAATCAAACGGCGGTCTCACCTTCCGGTCCATGATGGTCGGAATATCCCAGTAGATTCCATGCTGAATCATCAGCGAATGAGAAAAATGATGCGGTTCGGTCTGGGTGCTGGTCGCAAAGATCAGCAGATCTTTCTGAAGATCTCCGTTTTCTTCGGCTTTCTTCACGAGATCCTTTGTCCAGGCCTTGCGGACTTCTCTGACCCCGATGACATGGAGCCCATTTTCCAGGGTTTTCTCGAAGTCTCTGACCGATCTCTGATAGACGAAGGTCTCATAGCCAAGCCGGATGGAAAGCGCGCAGAGATTCTCAACATAGTTCTGAAGACCTCCGATGATGATGCGGTCATGATCTCTTTCGTCCAGATAGCGGTTGTAGATGATATGAATTCTCATGCTCAGTCCCTCGCTTCCTGGCTCAGATCGCATCCGGAGATCTCGAGGAAGCGATCGGTCTTCTCTTTCTCAAATACCGTGAAATACTGGTAATCGTTCAGAGTCATCCCTTCTGAGATCTTCGGGAGTATATCAGAAAGGTCTTTGTAGAGAAGAAAGCCATTCAGCACAATCAAGCTCATCAAGACCGCGGCTCTTCTCTTTCTTGAAGAAATCCTGGACAGCATTTCCGGAAGCAGAATCACAATGATGAACTGCAGGAAATCAGAAACCCGCGACATCAGACTGAAGCTGGAAAAGCAGAAATACAGAAATATCGAAAACAGGAAAACAAGCACTTCAAACTGCAGGAACTCCTCGTCATGAGAATCCATCTCATGATACAGGACCAATATCCCCACTCCGAATACCGACTCCATCGCGATGCCCATGAAGCTAGACGAAGGAGCCAGCAGGTATTTCAGAATATGCATGAACGGTGTCCAGGGGGCACCTGCAATCGACTGGACCAGAGGAGGAAGCACTGCCGTGAAGATCACAGTCAGTCCGATGGCAATGCATAGGCTGATGCCGATCAGTTTTCCTGGCTTCTTCTGAAAGACCGGCACAAGACGGTACAGCAGCGGAATCACCAGAGCTGGAAGTGCTGCTTCATGAAACAGCACCGCCGCAATTGCGAAGATCTCGTATCTCAGATACTGCTTCTTCGGAAGAAATTCGTAGAAGCCAAACAGATACAGGCACATTGCGATCATCTGCCGGATTGCGCTGGAATAATAGACCGCCATATACCCTGCTCCTAGGAACAGCAGCATGCTGAGAAGAAGATTTCTGCTCTTCTTCCATACGACATAGGACATCAGTCCCATGCAGATCAGGTTCACAATGAGAATGAACCACCTGTATTCCTTCAAGAAGACCTTGCTCCAGTAGACCAGAATGCTGAAAAGAAGATTCCGCTGGAATCCATACTCAAATACGCCCTTTACCGGAGTCTCAATCCAGTGGAACAGATAATAATATGTATCCTGATCAGGGCCCATGTTGAAGCGTACCGCAAACAGAATCCCTAACGCCAGAAACAGAATCCTATCTGCCCTGGTATTCGATTTCTCCCGGAACAGCTCGATCAGAAGCCACGCCGCAAGTGCTCCGTAAATCAGATAGATATACATATGTCAGCTACCTTTGTAATCCTTTGCATCCAAATATTGTATCAGAGTGCGGAAAGAACGGCACACAATCGCTGTCAGCGGAAAGGAGATGCGATTATTCAGCAGTGCCTGGTAAGCTTCCCGGACATTATTCCAGTAACCGGACCCATTGCTGGTGCCTCCATAGAACATCTCAATCATGACTTCCGGAACATAGGCAAGCTTCACGGTTCCATCCTTCAGAATCCTCAGCATGAAATCATAATCAGAAGAACTGTGATACTTCAGATCATAAAGACCGTATTTCTCATAGACTTCCCGTTTCAGATAGAGGGTCGGGTGGGCGGGCATCCACCCGAAATGCAGATTCCCCTGCCCCATCTTCCAGTAGCGACAGCACTTTCCCTGATTCATATAAACCAGATCCGCATGAACTCCCTGGTATTCTCCGGAATTCAGAGCAGAAATCATCGTGCTTACGGCATGGCTGGAGGTAAAAAGATCATTGAATACTGCCAGCACTTCTCCGGAAGACATCCGGATTGCTTTGTTCATGCCATCATAGATACCATGGTCCGGCTCTGATTTCCAAACGATGGTCTTTCCGCCCGGGTGCTGTTTCACTGATTCGGCATAATAGCGAATCCGATCGACGGTTCCGTCTGAAGAACCGCCATCGGCGATCACGACCTCCAGATTGTCGTAGTCCTGCGAAAGGGCACTCTGAATCGATTGTTCAAAGTGCTCCTTGCAGTTAAAGGTAGTCATCAGGAGGGAAACTTTTTCTGACATGCATACTCCTATCGGTTATTCTGCTCATCGGTGGATCCCGGCATGCGCAGAATCGTACCGGTTTCCAGACGCTTCATGGTATTGGCAATCTTTCGGTAAGGGCGGTAGATCTCATGTTCAAAAAAACGATGGCGCTTCAGCATAGCTTCATACTGACGCACATTGATGGAATGAGGTCTTCTGCCTGCTTCCTTGAGATCACGATCAAAGATTTCATACAGGAAGTCTTTCAGCTCATAGGGATTCTTCTGATCCTGAATCGGATTCTGGTTCAGGATTTCCAGAGCCAGATCCTCATCTGCATCTACTTGTTTCACATAGGCAATGACATCATCGAAATCAGAAAAGTCATGGCAATTGATAAATGCCTTTGCATTGAAATCCAGGGAAACATCCGGATCTCCATAATAGATCGGAATTGTATACGCCCGGAATGCGTCTACGATCTTCTCGGTCAGATAGCCCTTGTATGAAGTATTTTCAAAGGCAATGGAGAACCGATAATCCTTCTGAAAGGACTCCTTGTTCTCAACCGGGCCGCCGACATTGTTCAGATACCTTCCGCCGCTGTCTACCTGCTTATACGTACTGAGCTTCTGATAGAACTGCGCCCGGACATCTTCTGCAAAGCAGTTGGAAACCACGAAGTTGCAGAACTTCCGACTGCGCCATTCTTCTCTGGTCACCAGTTTTCTCTCTTTCAAGAGATCCAGATATCCCTGGCGGTATTCATGCAGCAGATAAAACGGGATCCGCCGATACCGATCCCCGAACGAAATCCGATCAAAGCCAAGTGCATAATCGCATTCATTGAAGTCAGGGACGACGCATTCTCCCGTATAGAAAATCCGGATGCAGTCATAATCCAGATGCTGATAACCAAAGACAGAATAAATGACATAATCCGGGTGATCGGTGAGTTCCACCTCATACCGTTCTCTCAGAAACCGGATAAAGTCATTATTTTCCCTGTCAAATGCCGGATTGAAGTCGGCAAACTGAAGTCTGATTTTCTTTCGTTCCATATTCATCATGAATCACTTTCTCACTGCAAGGTAATGGGTATAGGTTTCTCCGGATTCAGCTAGAGAAACTGTGAAGTCTTCGGAAACAACCTCCAGCAGATCCGAAGATTTCTGCATAAGAGAAACAGCGGCGTCATCAGAAATGCAGAGAACTGATGCGGATCAAAGAGGTCCGTCAGATATTTCTGGCCTTCTGAGAAGCGGTACATCATGGATAAGGCATACTGCTCATCGATGTCAAATCCCAGCCGCACTTTCACCATGACACTGACAGCTGATAGAACCGTCAGGATAGCAATCAGCCCGTGATCTGCCCGGATTGTCTGTCCTTTCTGATCGTTTTTCACTTCAGGGCCTTCTCTTTCCGAGGAGTCAGATAATACAGATACCCGAAAGAAAGATAGAACAGAATGGAAACAAGATGGCTGTCATCCCCGATGATGGATACCGAAGAAAGCATAGAGCCCCACAGGATGCAGATCACCAGAACCATGAGCCACTGATCAGCAGGACTTCGAAGGTTCCGCCGATTGCGAAGGATGCGGATCAAGCCGCCGATCAGGAAGATGCAGAATGGAATCATTCCGGCAAGTCCTGTCCAGAGCAGGACATTCATAAAGACATTATGTGCATTTGAAAGAGTCGGATCCACTGCGGTGATCGCAGATCCATTCAGCCACCCCTGCCCGAAGACCGGATTACTGAGAAAGCCCTTCACGGCTCCCGCCCACAGAGCAAGCCGGCCGCTCGTAAAACGATTCAGATATTCCAAGGCAGTGCCATTGGAAGGATCATTCATGGAAGCATCTCTCAGCACATAGAAAATAACTACTGCCGCAGCAGCTCCTGCAAGAATCCATTTCACCTGCTTTGCCTGCATTTTTGTTCTCATCCATCGGTATAAGAGCAACAGCACTATGATTGCGGCTTCCAGGTAGGCATTTCGGGCATCCTCAAGCATAATCATGACCATTGAGACAAGAATATCGAGGTTGCGGAACCAGACTGGAAGCTTCTTCTTAGCAGAAAGATAAAAGCACAGAATCAGACCTGCAATCAGATGATAGCCTCCTGCAGTAGCAAATCCGAGAATTCCGGAATATCGGACCCGAACAACCCGGGGGCTCGTAACTGCATCATATGGAATGCCGAACACCGATTCATACCCATTTTTATAAAACAGGAACATGATCAGAGATACCGCTGCCAGACCGAATAATTCAATTGCAAGGATTCTGAACAGAGGGTCAAAGTCATCACTGAACGTGTCAGAATGATAGAAGCCTACGGTCACAGCAAGATAAGAAGTCATGATCAGAAAGAAGATCCCTGCGATCTGTCCAGAACTCGGAGAGGATGTCCCGAAAATCAGAGACAGGCAGGCAGCAGCACAAAGCCACGCAGAAGACCAGCTGAGAAGACCTTTCGGAACTCTATGGTGAATCAGATCAGAGAGAAGAAGGAACAGGGTCCAGATACTGCAGACCGCACGATTCAGCGTATAGAGAAAAGAAAGATCCGTTCCTCTCCCAAAGAAAAATGGCACCACCGCAATAATCACCATCATTGCATATAGATAGAACTTGCAGAGGTTTCTGCGATCTGACAGAAAATCAATCAATGTTTTCATCTTTCTCTCCAATAAAAAACCGCCTTACACATTATATCGTGTAAAGCGGTCAATTCTACTTATGATCTGTTCTCTTCAGAAAGATCAATATTCAGGCATCTGCTGTGCAGGAGCCGGCTGCTTCTCCGGGATCTGCGCAACTGCAGCTTCGGTGGTTATGAAGAGACCGGAGATGCTTGCAGCATTGAGCAGAGCAGAACGGGTAACCTTCGTCGGGTCAATCAGGCCGGACTTGAACATATCAACCCATTCGCCGGTCTTTGCATTGAAGCCGACATTGGTCTTCTGAGCAAGCTGCTTCTCATAGATCTCATTTCCGTCATAGCCTGCATTCTCAGCAATCTGCATGATCGGTTCCTTCAGTGCATCGAGAACTACGTTCATGCCCTTCTGCACATCCGTGACATCAGACTTCAGAGAATCCTTGACATCGGTATATGCCTGTACCAGAGCCAGTCCGCCGCCTGTGACAACACCTTCAGCAACTGCAGCCTTGGTCGCGTTCAGAGCATCTTCAATACGGAGCTTCTTATCCTTGAGTTCCGTCTCGGTAGTAGCACCGACCTTGATCAGAGCAACACCATTGGTCATCTTGCCAAGACGTTCCTGGAGCTTCTTCTTGTCATAGTCAGACTTCGTGTTCTCAATGGCAGAACGGATTTCTTCTACACGAGCCTGAACATCTGCCTTCTTGCCCTTGCCGCCGATGATCGTGGTCTTGTCCTTGCCGACAACAACCTTCTTGGCAGTGCCGAGGTCAGAGATCTTCATATCTGCAAGGTTCATGTTCAGATCCTTTGCAAAGAACTTTGCACCAGTCATGACAGCGATATCGCCGAGCTGGTTCTTGGAGTTGTCACCGAAGCCAGGAGCCTTGGTCGCAACAACATTGAAGGTACCTCTCAGCTTGTTGATGATGAGGGTGCTCATGACTTCATTGTCATAGTCATCCGCAATCAGCAGCAGAGCACGGTTTGCCTTGACGACTTCTTCCAGTACCGGGAGAATGTCCTGAATTGTATTGACCTTCTGGTCTGTCACCATGATCAGAGGGTTGTCCAGAGAGACTTCCATCTTGTCATGATCAGATACCATGTAAGGAGATACATAGCCCTTGTCATACTGCATTCCTTCGGTCATCTCAAGGGTGGTTTCGAAGGACTTGGATTCATCGACATTGATGACTCCGTCACGGCCGACCTTATCCATTGCATCTGCAATGATCTGGCCGATCTCTTCCGATCCGGAAGAAACCGTAGCGATGGACTTGATGTCTTCCGAAGTCTTGACTTCCTTGGAACGCTTCAGAAGGTCTTCTGCAACTGCCTTAGCTGCCTGATCCATGCCTTCGCGCATCAGAACCGGGTTGGATCCCTTGTCTACTGCCTTCAGGCCATTGGTAATCATGGACTGAGTCAGAAGAGTAGCAGTAGTCGTGCCGTCACCTGCAGTCTCATTGGTGTTATTTGCTGCTTCATAGACCAGCTTCGCACCCATGTTCTCGAACTTGTCTTCCAGTTCGATTTCCTTTGCAATGGTTACACCGTCATTCGTGATGAGCGGGGAACCATAAGACTTTTCCAGAACAACATTGCGTCCCTTCGGGCCAAGTGTGATCTTAACTGCATCAGCCAGCTTATTCACGCCATCCAGCATCTTCTGGCGGGCGTCTTTTCCGTACTTAATATCCTTTGCCATATTCTTCTATCTCTCTCTTTCTTTTCTGATTATTTCTCTACTACTGCAAGAATGTCTTCTGCAGAGATCAGTAGATAATCTTTCTTGTCATAGGTAACATCTGTTCCGGAATACTTCTTGTAGATGACTCTCTGGCCCTTCTTCAGATCAATCGGGATCAGCTTTCCATCTTCCGTCTTGCCAGGTCCTACTGCAACCACTTCACCAAGACTCGGTTCATCCTTCGCTTCTTTCGTAGTCAGAATGATACCGGAAGCAGTCTTGACTTCTTCCTTCACCTTTTCCAGTACTACATAATCATGCAACGGCTTCAACATATTCTTATTTACCTCCAGATGTTAGCACTCCGATTTCATGTTTGCTAACCAACAATGATTATCATAGCCGGAATTAGCACCATGTCAAGAGGAGTGCTAAATATTTCTTATCATTTTCTTCTCAAAATGCCTTCTGGTTTTTCTCACCTTCCAAGCCTTAGTACACATACGATCAGATATTTCTCTCTCCAGGAATAAGAGCTCCTAAACGGACTCAATTACCTGTTTCACTTTCTTGATTTCATACTCAGGGAACATCTCATCATCGGTTCCGACTTCTTTCAGAATCTGAATCAGACGGTTTCCTGCATCTTTTCCCATATCACGTGGGTTGCTGTGGTAGTAATAGCTCAGTTTCCTCAGAATCCTTTCGAACAGCACATCAAATGCAGAAACATCCTGATACGGCAGGAACTTCCCCTCATGATTCTTAGTCAATGCAAACAGCAGATCATAGAGCTCTTCCCCCAGGGTGTCTTCATCAATCCTCACCGGCAGCAATGTCATATCGCTTTCCACGATCGGGAATGTGCGGTCAGCAATCTGATAATTGATCGTAAAACCCTCAAAGCTGCTGAAGAGTTTGACAAAGTCGTCGCCTGAGTATTCTTTCCCGTCTACAAGCATGCGGGTGCCATTTCTTTTTTCTTCAACTTCAAATCTGCCGACCGCTTTCGAAAAATACCCATAGTTCTCATCTGAATAAACACCATTCCCCCAGTTCCGGTTTTTTCTGCGCTCCAGAGTCAGGTTCTGAAGGCCGACCGCAGTCTTCTCGATTACTTCATGAACCAGCTGCGGATCATTTTCTGCAGGTCCCATTACAGAGAAGATGAAATGGGTATCAGCCTGATGGGCGAAGACTTTTCCGGTTTTTCCGCAGCGATAGATTTCTTCCATCTCATAATGTCTGAAACTGCCGAAATCAGCGCAAGTCACGAGAAACATATGAGGAATATGATACTCATCCATGACTCCGCACATGTTCTCGTCTGCTGGCATTATCGTGTGATCGTCCTGTTTCACATACATGGTTCCTTTTTCAGGAAGAAACAGATAATCGCCGATCGGCTTGCCATGCAGATAGCGGGAAGAGCTGAACTTTGTTCCTAAGGTGCTGATATTCTGATCAGATCTTTCTTCGGGTTCATCATAGTAATATCCATTGGCTGCTTCAAAAATGGTCATACTCATGGAGCCGAGCGGTAACTCCCCATTCTTCTTCAGTTCTTCTCGGTAAGAGTCTGCAAACCAGGGAAAAGTATCAATGCTGACCGTTCCGGCTTTCATCTCTTTCTCTAATTTTGCTTCAATTTCCATGAAGCTCATCTTTCTGGAAAAACCATGTTCCCTTAGCCACTGATCAGATTGCGCCTGGTGTTTTCTGATTTCTTCCCTTCTCGCATCATTGCAGCGATCCATGTAGTTTCTGCGATCAATCATCTGGTTTACCTCTTTCTCCTTTTCCTTGATCAGAGCAGTATGATTCATCTTTTCCCGCTTCCGCTGATTCCGCTTTCTCCGTGCTTCTGCTGAAACATTGGCAAAGTCGTATCCATCTGCTGTGAAGTCTGCATGGTAAATACCGGATTCATACGGAAGAAAGGAATTGATGGTACCGATGCTGCAGGAAAGCTTCTTGCTGATTTCTTCTGCAGATAGTCCTTCTGCCTTCAGTTTCTGTACTTCCTGAACCATGTCTTTCCCGTCTTTTTCAAAGGAGTAAACACCGGCAGTCACCAGCAGCTTGCGGATTTTCGTCATTGTAAGCCCGAAGTATTCCTTCATGGCTTTCATGGAAGCCTTCCCATTTCGATCTGTTTCCATATCAGTTTCCGGGTGCAGATAAATCTGTGCTGCAGCTTCTGCCATTTCATTTCTTGCCTTAACAGGGTTGTAATCCGGATTAACCTTCTTTCGTCCTCGCTCTGCCATATTCTGACCTCCAGGTTCAGTATAGCAAATATGCCCATCATTCAATATTATCCGTGACAATTCAATTTTTAAGCTGAAGAAAAAGGAATAGCACGTACGCTACTCCTTCTGCAGGAAAGAGGATTCCAGAATGTCCGCAATCCGCTCGGAGGCATGACCGTCTCCATACGGATTTGCAGCCTTGCTCATCTTCTCATATTCTGATGAATCATTCAGAAGCCTGCTGAATTCCTGGTAAATAGTTTCTTCTTCTGTTCCTACAAGTTTTAAGGTTCCAGCTTTGATTCCCTCCGGTCTCTCCGTGGTATCACGCATGACCAGTACTGGTTTGCCAAGGCTTGGTGCTTCTTCCTGAATACCCCCGGAGTCTGTGAGAATCAGATACGAGTGTTCCATGAAATTATGAAAGTCCAGGACATCAAGCGGTTCAATCAGATGAATACGTTCTTCTCTGCCGCCTTCTGCCTGGTCGCCGAAGATGTCTGCAGCCGCCTGCCTTACTTTGGGATTTAGGTGAATGGGATAGATTGCTTTGATATCCGGATGTTCATCCATGACTCTTCTGATCGCCCGGAACATATGATGCATCGGTTCTCCGAGATTTTCCCTGCGATGTGCAGTAATCAGAATCAGCCTGCTTCCTTTCGCCCATTTCAGTTCCGGGTGCTCATAATCTTTCCGGATCGTTGTTTTCAGGGCATCGATTGCCGTATTTCCGGTAACCCAGATATGAGAAGGATCTCTCCCCTCCTTGATGAGGTTCTGTCTTGATAGTTCAGTCGGAGCGAAGTTATACCGACTGATGATCGATACTGCCTGGCGGTTGAACTCTTCCGGGAAAGGAGAATAGATGTTATAGGTTCTGAGTCCGGCTTCTACATGCCCGACCGGGATCTGCAGATAATAGCAGGCAAGGGCGGTCGTGAATGTGGTAGTCGTATCTCCATGGACCAGAACAACATCCGGTTTTACTTCTTCCAGAACTTTCCGGATATTCAGAAGAATCGCATCGGTGATATCAAACAGGGTCTGATTCTCTTTCATGATGGAAAGATCATAATCCGGTTGCACATGAAAGACCTCAAGAACCTGTTGCAGCATTTCACGATGCTGCCCGCTGACACAGACCACCGTACGAATCGAACTGCGTTTTCTGAGCTCATTGACGACCGGGCACATCTTGATGGCCTCTGGTCTGGTTCCGAATACCAGAAGGACTGTCTTCATCTTCGTGTTTCCTTTTCCAGATTCACATGGATATGCTGATCCATGTGATCAATCATCTCACACATCTCATCCGTATTGCTGAAGCAGAGAACCATAGCCCCGATTCCGAATTTTCCATTCCGGAATGGATATACCTGGTCCCCTGGTTTAGCAGTGACAAAGCACTTCACAATCCGCCTCTGCACTTCCTCATCAAAATCTATAGACTGGAAAATACCCTCTTCCCTGCTGTGCAGAATATATGACGAACAGCAGGCAGAAGCAGGAACCTGCTTCAGATCTGAGATATCATCTCCTACTGCCTGTCTGACCGTATACATTGCCATATCAACCCCGGTTGCCGCCCATACGGTATCCGGAATCAGATTGCCTCCGTTCCGCGGTCCGATCTCAAGTATATATACTTCATCATTCTTGCCGATGATGTATTCCACATTATACGCTCCCATGGTCATATGAAGGCCGGAAAGGATAGACTGCACAATCTCTTCTGCCCGTTTCTGCACTTTCCCGCTCTGAATGGAAGGATAGGATAGTCCGGCAGGAACATAAGGAGAGACTTTCAGATCATGATGCTGATCACAGATGCCCCAGAAAATAATCTTTCCGTCTCTTACAAAGATATCGCCATCAATCTGATAGCCTTTCTTTTCAATGAATTCTTCAATGATCACATGATGAGAGATGGAATAAGAGAGTGCTTCGTCCCAGGCGACTTTCAGCTGATCCAGGTCTGTCACCTTCGTGACTCCTTTGGAACCGGAAGAATCTACCGGTTTTACCATGATCGGAAGTTTCAGTGTTCTGGCAAAGGCTTCCGCTTCTGAATACGCAAAGAAACTGCTTCCTTCCGGCATCGGCAGACCCTGCTTTCTCATAAAAGCACGGAACTGGTCTTTATGAGTCATGATCATCACGCTGTGATATGGATTTGTCGGCAAGCCCAGGGCTTCTGCTACATATGCAGCAGTAGGTGCAGAAACATCAGAAGCGTAGCTGACGATTCCATCAATCTTCAGCTCCCTAGCTTTTTCAAGCACCTTCTCTTTGTCAATGGTGCTGATGTTATAGTATTCATCTGCATGCTTGTGGGCCGGATTATTCGGAAGATAATCAACGTCTATTACATGATACCCAAGTTTCTTTGCCGCCAGTACTGCGGTTTCCTGGAAGATATTTCCTCCCAGCATCATAATTTTCTTTGTCATCTTATTCAAACAGCTTTCTGAAATATTCAATGTCTTCCGGATAAGTAATCTTGATATTGCGTTCGCATCCCTTTGAGAGATAAACAGGATTCCCAAGCGACATGTAATATGCAAACACAGAAGGATATTTGTTTCCGAGTTCCGGATCAAAGTCCCGGAACAGATTTCTGAGAATTCCCAGCTGAAAGGTCTGCGGAGTCAGAATCCGGAACAGTTGGTCTCTGGGAACCATCTCCTCTGAACATGTCAGATCTTCTCTGGTTCTGACCATTGTCTCTACACAGGGAATAGAGGAGAGCGCACACCCATGTTCCTCTGCAACCCGAAGAGAATCCTCAATTGTTTCTTCATCCACAAAAGGACGAACTGCATCATGGATCATGACCAGATCACTATCCGGATAATCCTTCAGAGAAAAGATCCCCTTCCAGGCGGATTCCAGTCCATTAGATCCGGCTTCTGCGAAAAGATCCAGCTTATCAAGCGAATAAGATTCTTTTGCTTTCAGAAGAAAGGCATTCCACTCTGAAGAACAGACGATACAGATCCGATCAATTGACCTGCAATTCTGGAATTTCTCCAGAGTATAGACGATCATAGGCTTCCCTTTGATCTCCACAAATTGTTTCGGAACAGCCGCCTTTGCCCGAGTGCCCTGTCCACCTGCCAGTATCAATGCAATATTCATTTCATGGTCCCTATGTCAGACGTTATTTTCTCCAGATCTCCCTTGTTCTTGCTAGCGAGAACAATCACCAAGTCAGATTTTCTAATAATCTGCTTCATTCCAATTTCCTTAACTAATTGTTTTTGCAAAAATAAAGTCAAGAAAAATAAAAGAAATTTATCTGACACAATAAATGCAGTAAGTGACTTCAGAAACTGTTGAAGATATGGCCTCATCCAGTCAACTATCTGTATTTATCGCTGTGCATAAGTAAGCTGCACTGCTTCTCTATTTCTGTAATCTTTTTTCCTTGGTTCATTAGTCTTACTCCAGTATCCCTCGATTGTTTGATGCAATTTCTCTCGTTTCCATACCTGCTTCTTCCAGGGAATAACTTCGCCTCTTTATTCTAAGCATCGAAACTTTCCTTCAAAACTTGGATATATCTTATTTATTTCCTTTTTCAGAATCAGAAAAAAACATACCGCTGTCTTTTGTTGCCCTTTCCAATCTTTTAGAAGCACTCTCAATCTTACTGATTCTCTCGCTCTTATTGCTTTCTGAAAGGTTGTCATAATAATTCAGCAACTTTGATCCATTAATCTCTGACTGGATTTCCTTATTAAGATTATCCCGTTTTGCTTTTTCATCTGAATATTGCATCTTAAGCAATGTTGTCTCTGCATCTGCTTTCCTCGTTTGTGCATCCAAAAGTCTCGCTTCTGCATCTATTTTTCTCGCCTCAGCTTCAATTTTATGTGCCACTGCCTCTCTTTGATGTCTGTTGAGAAACGAGTCAATAAAATTATTGAAAGCAGTAATAATTGCAGCAATTCCAGAATAATCGTTCCCATTATTATCTTTGGCTTTGCTTAGTATGACAAAGAACACAGCTACTGTAGGAAAACCAATCATATGGATCATCGGAATTATCATTTCAATGAATCCAGGAGATCCTACTGCAGTTTTCAACTGCATCTCATCGCTGATATTAACATCCGAATAAAGATTTGAAGTGTTATCAAGAATTTGCTGAATTGAGCTTTGAATTGTTATGCTTTCTTTAAATCCGTATACATCGCCTGATCGTTTCTGTAATGTGAAATGTGCAGCCATTCCTTGGATGTAGCAAGGAAACAGGTTTCTAAATATGAATTCTGATATGTCAGTGATATCTGATATTGTCTGTTGAGCTCTAAGGGCGCGTGTCAGATAAAGATCATTTTCAACGTCAGCTTGCTTATACCATTCAACATGGCGTTTATTTGAGAAGTCACATTTAGAATACTCTCTAACTATTTTATTCTCATCGCAGATAATTTTGTGGGTGAACTCGCCTCCGAAACCCTCGATCTTTCCAATTGCAATCTGCTTTGTTCCCTCCGAAGGAATAACAATCCAATCACCATTCTTCATGATTTTATAAAAGGTGATGATCTGATTTAGTACAAGCCCTGGCCGTCTCTCATTTGGATATTTGGCAGAGATATAGTTCTTCAGATCATCCCTGCTAGTCGATTCCCGAAGCACGTAATCAGGATTGATCTTGTTCCACCCCAGTGCAACATAATTGTTAGAAACGAAATCAGTATAGTATTTTCCACCTTGCGTCCTGAAAAACCAGACTTGTTGGCAATCATCAATCAAAGGAATCTGGAAAGTTTCACAATATTGTTTAATAAATTCATATTTTTCCATGATTGTTCCTTTCTACTAGAAAAATAATTTTATCTTCAATATTTAATCAGTCATTCATTTCTCTTCACAAGTGAATTGTTTCATTCATCCCCACTTCTACAGAAAACCACCTCAAAATATTATATCCCATATTGCCAGGGAGGGTGCTCCGCCTGTCAGTCTTCTTCCTGCAGCGTCTGTTGATTTCTGTTCCGGTAATAGAAGCAGGGGCAAGAATCTTTGTGGTCAGACCATTTCTTTCAAGATCGCGCTTCAGTTTAAACCCGAGGCAGCCCGCTTCATATCCGACAATGATCTCTGTATCATTTCCAATCTTTTTCCTGATTCCCTTGCAGTAGTTTACGATGCTGGAAACAGAAGGAGAATATGTATTGGTGTTCACTGGTGCTGCTGATCCTTCCAGATAAGTCGAGAGCGTGTAGTTTGTAGTGTGCGCATCAATTCCAACGTATGCTATCATATAAAGGCTTTCCTTTCTTGGATGGGGCAACTTCCCCCATCTCTTTATTAAGCCAATAACATGCATGCGGGATGATCCTCGCACAAACAAGTTAATGGAGGGCTTTTACATATTGTCTAAGCCATATGAAGCCAAACAAATAATAATTAAGACGAACTATTCTTGTTGGATACTGTTCATAAACCCCCTTTTCATCCATGAGCATTCGAGATTTCTCTACCAATGAAATATTCATTTCTTGATTCCTGGTTCAGAAAGCTTATTGTTCATATTCAATATCAAGAATATACATTACAGGAAGCTTTTCAAAGATATTACAAAGACTCCACCTAATACATAATACTCCACAATCCACTGATTTTCTCTGCCGATGGGTATGAGATTGTTTTCATTTTCGATGCACAGAAACAACAATTATGCCATTCATTGAAAGTAACGATAGAAGCTTTGATCGAATCAGCGCTTGCCAGTACTCTTCTTTTTTCCAAAAAATGCACTGTTTTTTTAATCTCAGGAAACCAGGTAATAAGGTGTTCCTGGATAATTCCGAGATTGAAAGTATTAAAGAGTTCCACGGAAGCATAGCTATATCTAAAGGATTGGCGACTATCAAAGTTCGGCATTCACCAAACTGGTATTGAATTAAAGATTTCAGGCTTTATAATAAAAGTATACAAAATAGTGTATTTAAAATCATAAAACAGCGATTAGTGTAGATTCTAAAAAATCAGAAAGGAGGATAACATGATTACTATTGCTGTTGGAGGACAATTGAACAAATCTCAGATTATTACTGCTATCAAGAAATATGGAGGTGATGCTTTTGATGCATATGCAGCAAGCGATCTGCAAGCTGCTCAGGATGTCCGAGATGGAAAAGCAGATTACTATTTCGGATGTTGTGAAACTGGTGCCGGAGGTTCCCTTGCTGGAGCAATTGCTTTCTTAGGTTATGGGAACTGTGCTTCGATTTCTTTTCCTGGAAGGCCTCCAAAAAAAGAAATGGTAGACTCTTATGTCAAGGAAGGAAAAAAGGCCTTCGGTTTCACAAACGGTAATTGTGATGAATCAGTGAAAGATCTAATTCTCGCTATCAAGCAATACTCGACGGAATAATTTCAGTAAGTCTTAGAGACTAAACAAAATAATACAATGGAAAACTATTCGATAATTGAAGTAATAGTAATTGCTCTAATGGGAATGTGGGCATCGATCCTATCCAACCAGAATATCGCGGTATATCATGATGGGCTTCGCCCGATCATGGGAGAGTACATCAGTGGGCGGATGAAAAAGAAGGAATTTGTGGGGCTGACATTTGCAATGAGCTTCGGTCTTATTGTCGGCTTCGGAATTCCATTTTCGCTGACATCTCAAATCATATTGATTCACACATTGCTTTTAGCAACTGACTTAATTGGAATTGCATCTCCCAACAAATATATTGCTGGTTTGCTAGGAGCTCTTTATGGTGCAGGAATCGTTCTTGGTTTGGGTGCTGTAGTTAGTTTCTTCGAAGGAATGCCAGTGAATATCATGGACGGAATGGGAATGATCGGCGACCCAGTAACTACTGCTTATTCATGTTTAGGCGCTTTAGCTGTTGCATATCAATTTGGGATGAAAGATGGAATTATCACCCTGATTGCAACATTATTAACACGTGTTCTTGTTGCTCGCTTCAATCCGATAACAATCGGGAATGCTTCGGTAAATTTGTCTAAAGATGGGTTATCTTTAGCGGTCGGAATGATAATGCTTCTAGCGTTCTGCATTATAAAATCTAAAAACGCAAAGGACGATACTACCGTTTCCACTTCTGATAATCCTTTATTCACGGATAATGCTAAGAATATCAGGAAGAACATTATTCCGCTAGCAATTATGGGAGCATTTATCTCCTTTACCGCCAGCATGCATTACACTGCTGGCGGACCGCTCGCAATAACTTTATTAGCTGATGGCCAGATTAAGGATGCTGCAGCAGTATCATTTTTGGGCGCAATCGGTTATCTGCCATTGGTTGTAACTACAGGTCTAATATCTGGAGTCTGGGCAAGCGGAGGAATCTGCGATTGGCTATTTGGTTTAGGCTTTCTTTCATCTCCGCCTGTTGCCGCCGTGCTTGGTGCAGCTGGAATGAGTGCAGAAGTTATTGGTGTAAGATATCTTGCAAAGTTTTTGGACAAGTATCCTGAGATACGTGCATCTGGAGATCATATTCGTACAGCGATGACCCAGTTGTTGGAGATTTCCTTGTTAGTCGGAAGTATGAATGCCGCAAATGCAATGGCTCCTTCATTTGGATTCTTCTTTGTAGGAGGAATGTATCTATTAAATATCATTGCTGGAGAGAAAGTTACAAAAATGGCTGTCGGACCACTTGCTGCCATTCTCGTTGGTCTGCTGATAAATCTATTCGCCATTATGGGGTTATATATTCCGGCATAATAGAAAGCAGAAATCCTGGCATTTGCTTTTTCCGGCAGTGCTTGTCTGTCAATAGTCTTTAAACTCAGATTGATTCATCAGAGAAGAAGCATGGTCTTACAGCAGTTATGCTTACCCGCCATGCTTTTTCCTATCTCTATTTGTTCTTTTCAGAGCACATCCATGAGAAGATGGCATGAATGGCTCTCACAATTATCGAGAACCAGGAGCAATCCCTGTAACTTCCTCTAATCCATAATATTCAGCAATTCTCTGATTAATCCAGGCTTCTGGATCTTCGTCGAGAAGGTATCCAGGAACTGTCAGCAATACCGGTTCTTCAGATACCATCTCCAGCCGGACTTTACCAGAGGAATGGTTCAGAATCTGATCCTGCTCATACCTTTCTCTGCTGTACTGAGTTCCTTCTTTGCTGAGAATCAGTTTCCATGCACCGATTCCGATAATCGAATCAAGGCTTCGATAGCTAGCAAGCGAAATTGCAGCTGCCATCAGAAAAGCAGAAATATATTTCTTCCAGTGAGCAAGAAAATCAGCCGCAAGATTTTCAATGTTTTCGTAATGAAAGCCGAATCTTTTCTCATACCACCCGCACCAGTAAATGCAGTTCAGAAGAATCAGCCAGAAATACAGATTGTGGCAGATACTAAGTGCTCTCTGCTCCCCTTCAGTTCCGATCGAATACCAGGATGGAAACCATTGAGCAGCATAGACACCAAATGAGAACAGCGTAAAAAGAACCGGGTAATGGAAGTTATAATCTGCTCCCCGAACCGAATAAATTGTCAGAAACACAATCGGGAAAAATAATAATACCACTATCAGGGTGCTGTATTCTTCCAGGCTGGTCAGAGCACTGATGATCGAGCTGCCTATTGCAGGGAAAATTCCCATTCCTGTATTGACTGAGCGGCGATATCCTACCCCAGGAGAGAATACATTTGTGCAGAAGCCTGCTACCAGACTCAGCTCAATTAGCAGAATCTGATATCTGCTGTCCTTTCTGCGCACAAATACGGAAACAGTATACAGAAACCCTGCCAGCACAGAGGTGAGAATTGTCAGAAGATTCCCTCCCATCAGAAGGAAACTGCAAACCATGCAGATTATGGTATGAGTTTTCTGGCGTTCCTCTATCTTCCCTTCTCCTAGCAGCAACACTCTAGAAGCCAGCATCAGTGCACAGCCATAAAAACCTGTATAGTAGATCGCAGAAGTCCACCAGTAAATGCTCTGAACTGGTGAAACCATAAGGTTCAGTGAAAGAGTTATCAGAATTAGAAATACCAGTTCTGCCCTTCTTCTGCTTTGATGAAGAAGTTTGCAATAAACAGTTTCAGTCAGCAGATAAGTTCCCGCAAGAAACAAAGCCAGAACAATTACCGGGCAGATCCAGTAGTATTGCTCGCCGAAAATCCCTCCATGTAAAGAATTGATGAAAACGTCTGTAAACGATCCAGACCAGTTCAGATAGAAATCCTTTACGGTTGAAAATGCAGCACCAAGAACTTGTGCAAAAGAATGACCAGCTTGCCAGGCAGCATGGGTTTTTGTCCCATACCAATAGTCATCGAGCAGTGGATGAGCATAGAGTGAACAGTAAAGAATAGGAACAGCAGTAACAATTGCTATAACTCTGAAAACCCGAACCAGCAATTCCACAATTCCATGCATCCTAGAATCATCTTTTTTCATCGCATTCTCCCCTTAACGGCTGAAACGGTTCAAAGCCCAGCTCCTGAGAGTCAAAAGATGTAGGATCTTTCACTCGGAAGGCAGCATCATGCAAATTCATTAAGCCGAATCTATTCAGCTGGTTTCTTCTTATATAGAAATACCAGATATCCGAAACAGAGCCAGAACCAAGGTGTTTCAATATGCAGATCTTCCCCTATTATACATATGTCCAGCATAGATTGAATAAACACGCACAAGCAAAGCACGATAAGCCATTCCGACTTAGACTTTGCAATATATCTGCCGTTCTTGAATATTCGAATAGTACATAAGGTGATTACCAGAACAAAGATCCCTGTTCCAACGATTCCGGTCCAGCAGAGAAGATTGATAAAAAGGTTATGGTGATTCAGATAGATTCTTGCAACTGAAAAAGTTTCCCCAAGCGTATGGCTTTTCATCCAGCCATTTCCAAAAATCGGATGTTTCAGAAAGTCCGTCCATCCGGCAGCCCAATAATCTAGTCTATGGCTCAGAAGTTTATTCCAGAACTGATAATTATCCATTCCTGAAGTTGCAATCTCCTGTTTTAATAAGGGAACAAAATAACGCTCAATTGCAAAGAGAGAGATTGCTGAAAGTCCAAGAGTGATAATTACTCCGATCCATTGAACTTTCGTGATTCTCTTTATACCAATTGCAATAAGGCAAATAGCAATCAATATGATATCCAGGAATACTACTCTTGCGTCCGACATCCCCAGCATCCATAATGCCAGAACTGCATTGATCAGTACGAGCAAGAAACCAATCACTTTAGCTACCCAGTTATGACACAGCTGGTCAAAGAGATATAAGCTTAATACTATACTCAGATACTGAGAAAATGAGGCATACCCGACCGAGAGATAATAACCAGCATATCGATCTTCGATATGCGTCACAAAACCAGATAGATTATTACGAGCAGAGAAAAAATCCGAAAATGATCTCAGCAGATTCCTGAAGATATCTGAAGATGGAGCAGACACATTGTACTGCCAGAAAGAAGCGACATTCATAAAGAAGATCAGAACTACTGTATTTACGCTTAAGAAAACAAGAAAATTGCGGAATTGCTTCCTGCTGCAGGAAAGACTTCCTGAAGTAAAGATGTAAATCATGACCCCATAAGAAATCAGATATTTTACCTGAGTAAGATCATGCGGTCCGCTCTGAAAGATCATCGAGCCTAACGCAGCAGTAAATAGCAATTCGAAAAGAATCTTATATTTGTTATTCAGGATTCTTTTATGAATAAGGTCATCAAGAACAATTACAGTAGCCCATAGCGTATATACTGGTTCAAAGACTGAAAAATGGTATTCATAAAAATACGGAGTTAGTATCCGAAGCAAGGTGATATCATAAAGGATAGATAAAGTATAAAATGCAATAAATGCTCTCTTATTTGTAATTAAACGTGCTAATTTCACCATTGATGTAATTTATATCATTCTTTGAAAGAATCTCATTCACATATCTGGAAATTCATCTGTCACTTCGTTTTCCTTCTTGCCAAGAATTGCTTTCTTGGAAGTTCTAGCTAGATCTCCTTTCAAGCCTCCCTATTATATCAAGACCATTTTGGTTTGAAATAAAGCTTTTTTGAATGTACCTCGAAGTACTTGCCATAGTTATGGATCGATCATTTCTTGCATTGAATGCGAAATCATAGAAGATCGGGTTCGTTGAAAACAAGAACGTCTTAATTTTTCAATAAACAGCGCTTGTTCTCCCATCACTTCTATGGCGGCGAACCTCCCGTGTCTACCAGGATCACTGCATACTGCACAGGTCCCAACTTCCTTCGTTCCGCTTGTCCATAACCTGGGCGTCGGCTAAGCTTTTCAACGGGATTAAATCCCAAGGTCAATATATCTGCCGGCTGCTGGCTTGTACTTTGTCTTTCTGAATCTGCTGACTTGCCCTGACAGCACTGCTTGCGCAGCGGACGTTAGCCTGTCATGGCTTGCCGGTAATGCTGAACTGCCTAATAATCCGTCGATCACAAGGCAGATCTCAATGTCTGAGCTTCAGGCACTCAGATCTGCCTGTGACATATTTCTTTGATTCTTACGCTGCAGCTGGACGAATAATGTCTGCCGTCATCTTCTGGCCATCATATGAAATTCCCGTTGTCAGAATCTTATAGAAAACCCTCAATGCTTTACAGCCAACCGCAATCAGGGACTGCATCTTCTTTAACGGATTCACTTTACGCGTCGTGTAGTATGCGTGGATTGCCGCAAAATCACTGTTGTTGCTAATCAGTGAGATTGCCAGTTGATACACACACAATCTCAGTCTCTTGCGCCCTCGATAGCTGATTCCGCTCTCTCCGTTATGTTTGCCGGAGCTGTCTGCTACGATCGCAAGTCCAGCCAGCTTCTGAAGAGCCTTGGCATCCTTGATTCTGCTGATATCTCCGGCCTCAGCCACAAACGTCAATACCGAGATCGTCCCTACACTGGAAATATTGAGCAGTTCTCTGGTGTTTGGGATCTGCCACAGCAGATCAGTTACTTCTTCCATGATTCGATCCACTCTTGATCCGTACGTCTCCAGATCATTCAGAAGATCCATCAATTCCATCCTTGCGGATTTTGGGGCCTCTTTCCTGCCAATACTGTTCTTCGCTGCTTCGTTCAATTTCTCTGATCTTCGTCTGCCTGTCCCCCGGACTTTGTTATCGCTCCACACCTTCAGGATGCCGTCAATCCCTGCTGCCACAATATCCTGCGGAAGCGGATATTTCTTCAGAATCATCGTTCCTGTCACATTGTAGACGTTGCCATACACATCAAGGCATTCCGGAAAGTAGATGGAAAACCATCTGGCAACTCTGTTTTTGGTTCTTGTCAGTTCTTCTACTGCACGGATCCTCTGATTCGAAAGTTCCCTGATTTCCGCATAAACTCCTTCAGGAATATAGGGAAGACAATAACGTCCATCACTTGCAAGCCCCGCTATTATCTTCGGATCTTTGCGGTCATTCTTAGAAGGATCGTCATCATCCAGTTCCTTTGACTTTTTGACCGCAGCCGGATTAACCTGCGCAAGAATCATTCCGCTGTCCTTGATGTACGTCCCCAGATTCATCCAGTAATGACCCGTCGGCTCCAGCGCAACGATGATGAATTTCATTCCATTCCTTTTTGCCAGATCCTCTGCCCCAGGCTTTGAACGCATCAAAGCCATCTTTAGTGTTGGTAAACTTGAACGGTTTGCTGGAAAGTTCAATTTTCCGGTTGGTGAACGCTCTTGCATAATGATTCTCGCTGCCTACGTCTACACCGATCACCATCATGTCATCCGTTATGAATGCGATTTTAGAATTCTGATTCCTAAGTTCTTCCGTACCAACTTTTGTATTTTCGGATTTATTCTGCTTTTCTGTGTTATTCTTCATATGTACCTCCGTCAATTGTTTCAGCTAACCGTCAGTCAGCAGATTCAATTGTACCCGAGGTACTTTCTTTTTCTTTACTTTACTCAGCCTCCGTGCCTGTGATTGGCAGCTTCCTGTCACACTTAAATGTTACAGAAAGCTCTCTCTTTGCATGACCGCTCATTGCTGAAAAGCTGGTCCATCAGGCTGATTTCCTTCATAAGCATTCCGAAGGATGAATAATCCTCGATGATCTTTTTCTTCTCAGCGGTGCCTGCTTTCTGGTATTTTTCCATGAGCGCTTCATTGGAGCTCGTCAGCGCATCGAATATTTATCTGCGGGCATGTGAAAGACATCCGGCTTTCCTGTCGGTTCCGGGATATGATAATCGTGGCCTATGATCTTGGAAAGTACCTGGTGTTCCCTGGTCGCATCATAGTAGTAGATTGCCAGCTGTTTCTCCTCATACTGGTTACTCATCACCAGCCAGGCATAGCTGCTGGAGGTGCGGCCATTGGCTCTCTCTTCAAGACACTGGAGAGTCGTCTCGTCACAGTTAATGATCGCGCAGCTCCTGATGTCCTTGAGCATCTGCTGATAAATCAGCTCAAGATATAAGGAAGAGACCTCGATCATCTATCTGCACATATTCTGCCGATGAATGATGATCAAAATTACGTTCCAGATTCTGTTCTTGTCGATACAGCGGAACGCCAAGCTGAAACCTGGAGACCACAATATTCGCAAGCAGGGAAGGCGTAACAAAAGATCCATTCAGAAGTTTGGGCTTCAGCTGGTCTTTGCCATTGTAAGTGACCATCTTTACGAGCTGATCATTTTCTTTTTTGCAGGCATAGTTGTGGACGATAAAACGGTGAAGGATGTATTCAGCCTTCCAGTACTCCATGTATTCCACCTTGATCGGAGCAATTTCTTCCAGCTTTCCTCCATTCGGTGAAATCTTGGTATTCTCCGGGTAAATGTGCTCCTCATTCACTGTGATATTGCAGGATCTCGATTTGCCGGACTTCTTTTTTCTCTTCGGAGCAGCTTCTTCTCCAGAAGGCTCTTTCTTTTCTTCCTCAGAAGTGGTCCCTTCACCGAATTCTGCTTCATTGAAGAGGAAAAACTGATTCGGATTAACTTTCTCAGATTTCGAGATGTAGAATCTCCAAGCCAGAGAATTATAGTTTTCTTTGATCTGTTCCTGCAGAACCATCATATGATATGCAAGGTCAGAGCCTGATCTCTGGTCAGATCCTTATATCGTTCGAGGAATTCCTTTTCCGTTTCCACGACTATATTGCGCACAATACATACATGCATGTCATGCAAAAAGTGATGAAAATGGCAGTTTTATGCCGTTTTCATCGAATCATACATACTCATAACAATGTTCTTCTATGCTGGTTTTCTGATCCACTTTCAATCCGTCAAGCAGCCATGCAGATTCCGAGTCACTGGAGCAGGATTACGGCTTTACCCCGAAGATCGGTATCCGTGAGGGCTTAAGAGCCTTTGCGGAGTGGTACGCTGAATATTACAGCTGGAATTGTCAAGCTAAACACAACAGAGTGGAATAATAGACCTCAAAGGGTGTCCTGTACCCCAGACATTTGCGAGGTCTTTTATTCAGTTAGTCGAAGACGGACTGTATCCCTGCAGGTAGATGAACTCCTGCCAGAGCTTCTCTTCTTTTTCGGCATCCGTTCTATTGCTGTTCCTCTTCCTCACACGGTACTGTTTCTGCCTCTCTGCCTTGATACTGATATCTGGGAGGTTGTGGATGATGTGTGCGTATGGAAGGTAGGAATTGATACTTGCACGTTTTAAGCCGGCCTCCTCGGTGATTTGAGCCACAGTCAAACCTTGGGCATGAAGGTCTTGAACCTTGCGGCTCAGTGAGGTTGAATAGAGTCCTCCCGTGATCAGAAGCTTTCGCGCTTTCATTACGGTAATATCAAATTCATCTGCGACGTCGTGCAGACTCACATGGTCCGCGTCTTCCTCTTTCCGATCGTCAACCGGATCACCATAGTAATCACATACAGCATTCAGGAGTTCCTGCATGGTGGTGGCACCGTTATAGTATGGCTTACGTTTATGTGCTGGCATAGTCTTCGCTCCTTTTTGTTGCTTTTAACAGCATTACGGAATCAATTGATTCTGTCGTTTTAAGTGACATATTCAGTTGATTTTGGCTAGCAAACGCTTATTTCAAAAGATATTTACACGTTTTCATAACATTCATCTTGATTTCCATTCCTTTCTTCGCTATCATACAAATGTTTTTTGGCACTACTCAGCCTGTGCTTATTGTTGCTTTAAGCGACAGAGGAGAGAAACATGAAGAAATTATCGATGCAGCTGCTTGCCGATACCGTGGTATCCCGCCGTAAGGCTATGAAGATCACGCAGGCACAGCTGTCCAAGACTACTACCGTGGTATCCCGCCGTAAGGCTATGAAGATCACGCAGGCACAGCTGTCCAAGACTACAGGAATAAATCGCGGGCTCTTATCCCGGCTCGAGTCACTAGATTATGTCCCAGCCATCGAGCAGCTCCAGGCATTAGGTGAGGCCTTAAACTTCGAGCCCACAGATATGTTTGTGGATACAGCCACGTCCACTCCTATTATTATAGAACGGCCCTACAAGATTGCCGTTGCCGGAACAGGCTATGTTGGTCTCTCCCTCGCAGTTCTTCTGGCGCAGCACAACAAGGTAACCGCCGTTGATATCGTACCT
>OMXA01000006.1 GCA_900314905.1 uncultured Erysipelotrichaceae bacterium | reverse complement strand
GACAGCTATGATTCAGCTGTCTTCCGTCTTGATCAATGCATGTGACCCTCAGAAACCCGAACTGTCAGAAAACTGTCCTTGACAACGGGGCCACTTTAGTTTCCAGACGGTCTTTTCTTTCTATGTTAATTCCCGGATCTCTCAGACAATCCGATTATGCTCTGCTTCATGACGAACCAGGCGGAAAATGATCACATAGATCAGAATCACCACCAGGAAGAAGACGAATGTCGGTATGCCCTTTGAACTCATAGCACCGAAATCATAGGTGCCATGCAGCAGAACTGCAGCAATGTATCCGATCAAGGCAGTCACGAACGCCATGCTGGAATCACCGACATCATGCTGGTACTTTGCGCGGCCGTAGAAGTAGCCCATCAGGACAGCAAATGCCGTATGGCCAGGAATTGCAAGCATTGCTCTGGCAGGTGCCACGGAGAGTCCGTAATTGAAAACATACTTGATATTCTCAAATGCAGCAAACCCAAGACTCACGAATACTGCATACTGAATTCCGTCAAACCGGGTTTCAAAGTACGGACTGTTCCAGGTATCTCTCTTCATGAACAGGAACTTCGTGCCTTCTTCGATCACGCCGACAATCAGATAAGCAAGCACGGTCAGAGAATGCCCGCCAGATCTCTGGAAGAAGTATTCCGCAATGTATTCCAGCAAACCTGCCAGCAAGGCAGCGTAAACGCCATCCAGAATCAGGCGATTGCGCAGCCCGAGCGGCTGACGATGAAGATTCGGCTGGTTATCCACATAACGCAGAAGAACTACCGCCGGCAATACTGCCGCTATGAAATAAATCAGAAAAATATACAGAATCGGCGTCAGGATCAGGAACATATCATCTACCTCCTCAGGCACTTACAGTTATACCCGTTATTAGCACTCTGTCAATATGAGTGCTAATACCAACAGGTATTCTGATGAGAAGAGTTTAGCATAGTCTGTTCATAGACGGGACGCAGCGTTCCGAAAGATTCACCCGCATTGCTGCAGGAACATGCCTTTTTTCTTGAGCCTCCCCTGCACGTTTCTTTATAATATCTGCAGCAGAGAGGGGATCAGATTATGGCAAGAAAACAGCAGAATGGGTATTCACCGGGGATGACTGCATTTCTCTGTGCCGCCGGAATCTGTGCAGGTTTCCTGGCTTCACGAATTGCTTTGCCGCATGCTCTGCCGGAAGAAACAGCTCCTTCTGAGAATACTGCGATAGCGGCTGAAGCAGACGAATCATTCTCTCAGAACACGGGTTCTGCAGCCGAAGAGAGCGGAGATCTGAACGGAGACGGCATTGAGCTGCAGCACATCTACGGTCTGACATATGAAGGCTACATGATGCTCATTCATAATCCGGAAGATGTCTTCATTGCGATCAATCCTGGCATGAATTCCGGTGCCGAAGGGCCGCGGCTGCCAGCATACCTGGAAACCTTTGACGCCATTGCCGGTATCAACGGAGGAGGCTTCGTCGATGCGGGCGGAAATGGTGACGGAAGCATTCCGGCAGGAATCGTGATCAAAGACGGAAAAATCATCCAGGATGGCACCAGTGCAGTCATTGCTTTTACCGCTGATCATAAGCTCATTGCGACTACCGCAAGTGCTTCTGAGCTTCTCGATATGGGAACTGATCAGGCAATCACCTTCGGACCGACTTTCATCCATAAGGGCCAGGTCGTCTACCAGCCTACTTCTGATCTGAACATGCTGAATCCGCGAACCGCCGTCGGGATGCAGGAAGACGGCACGATTCTGCTCCTGGTCATTGATGGCAGAGGTCCTTCGTCCTGGGGAGCAAAATATGAGGATGTTCTTGCAATCTTCCAGCAATACGGAGCGACAGAAGCTGGAAATCTTGATGGCGGTAATTCCAGCGTCATGATGTACGATGACGAATATGTCCATTATCCGGTGGCGATGAACGGCTCGCGGAGACTTCCGGATGCGATCCTGGTCAGAAAAGGAGGCGAAAGAGACTGATGAGCAGAAAGAGAATACGTCCTGCGGCAGCCTGGATTTCCGCTGGAATCTGCTTTGCCCTGAGTCTGTTCCTCGGCACTACTCTGCAAAAAACTGACCTTCCTTCGTCTCCGGAATCATCTGATCTGAATCAGGCCAATTCTGCAGAAGAAGCAGTCCGGGCCTTCCTCAGTCAGGTGGAATCAGGAGATTTCAACGGCTTATTTGAAACCGCTCAGCATATCCATCCCAGCATGGACAGCGCAGCGGCCTACAATGCTGCTCTGAAGAACAGATTTGAAAACGCAGATTTCAGTTCGATCACCATTCAGAAAACAGAGTCAGCTTCCGGACGGATGATCTATCTGCTGCAATCCGGCAATACCTCGTACGGGCAGATAGAAGTCTATGAAGATGGAGAGGTCTATAAGGCTGGATATCCCCTGATCGGAAGCGAAACCTATACCGTCGAAGTTCCTTCCGGGACCGTGCTTTATTCTAATGGCACAGAGATTGACAGCTCTATGCTGAAAGAAAGCGCAGTCACTCCTGCAAACTTTGACACGGTATCAGGAAGCTTCATCCCCGAGGCAGATTGCTATGAACTGAGCGGCTTGCTCGGCTTCCCGGCATTGTCTCTTGGAAACGGAACAGAACTGACGCTCATGCAGGACCCGATCACCGGGCACCTTCTTGCCGGCCTGCCGGCAGATGATTCTCTCAATGACTATATTCTTGACGCTGCCGAACGCCTGGCCGCATATCCTGCTCAGGATGGATCCCTCTCCTCTGTCAGCGAAGTTTCAGATACCAGTCAGCTCTGGTATCAGCGCTACATCACCCTTCAGAATCTCTGGTTCACGGAACACGAAACAAGCAGTTTCAGCGATGGACAGGTTCTGAGTGTCATGAAGCAGAGCGATGATACGATGACTGCACAGGTCATCTTCAGCTACTATGCGAAGAACAGCTCACGCGATCTGGAACGAACCTGGTATATCGGCTATCAGCTCACCTTTGCCAGAGAAGATGGAACCTGGCGTATCTGCAGCACTGCCATTGATAATGAGCTGAATCCAGGAAACGATCCTGACGTGATCGAGCATTGAAAAACCTGTCTTTCAGACAGGTTTCAGTCTTCCTGATCGGATATTGCCAGGCTTACTGCCTGCGGTACTTCGACCAGGTTTTCTTCTTTTCCGATCGTTCCGTCTTCCTTCAGGGCGAAGGATACAACCGAATTGCTATAGCGATTTGCAACCAGGAGATGATCATCCAGGAGAATAAAATCCCGGGGATGTCTGCCGCCGCAGTAATGCGTCTGCATCAGCTTCTGCTCTGCCGGGTCAATGACAGAGAGAATATCCTGCGTCCTGGTTGAAACATAGATGCGGTCTTCCTTCTCAGATAGACGGATCGCAGCGGTATCACGCAGATGCTTCTTTCCATCCGGAAGCACTGACATCCGCCATGCGCAGCTGTAGTCTTCGCTGTCAATCGCGAAGAGCTCATTGCTCAGCTCTGACACCAGATACAGATAGCTTCCATCTTTAGTGAAAACCCCGTGGCGCGGTCCGGTTCCAGCCGGGAATCGGATTGCACCGGCATACTTCAGATCCGCATTGAAGATCATGACCCGGTCCAGAAACAGACACGGAATCAGAATCTGACCTTTATGGAATAGCACCTGGTGGCAGCCCGCCCCTTCCCGGATCTCGATCGTATTGATCAGCTTGAGATGATCCCCGTCAATGCCGATGACCGAGAACTGGCCAAGGTGATAATTGGCGGTATAAATTCTTCCTTCATGAATAGTGACATAGCAGGAGGTGCGGGCTTCATAAGAAAGCTGATCCAGCAGGTTCCCGCTCTGATCAAACAGCGCCACCCCGGCTCCCTGATCTGCAGAGACAATCGAGGCAACCAGTTTCCCTTGCGCACAGATATATTTCGGGCTGTCAATTTCTGCAAACAGCTGCGGATTGCTCACTTTTCCATCTTCATACTCCAGAGAATAGATTCCTCTGCTCGTATGATCCGTTGTATAGGTACCTGCTAAAACTCGATGTCTCATTTCTCCTCTATCCCTCCTTCGTTCTTTTCTTCCTGTTCTGCCGCAGTCTCTTCTGAAGAAGACTCCGCAATCGGAGCAGTCTCTGCTCCAGGTGCTTCCGCAGCAGGTTCTTCTGTCTTCGCCGGCTCTTCATCCGCAAGAATATTCGGAATATGTCTTGGAGCTTCTTCCTCTCCGGAAGGAGCTTCCAGCTGTTCCGGTTCCGGCACTTCTGACCGTTCAGACGGCTCCGGCAGCTTTTCTTCCGGTTTCGCCTCTGAAGCTGTTTCTCTGGCAGCCTGCTCATTATATTTCCGGAATCTGTTCGCCAGCAGGAATGACGAGATAAAATCTGTCACGCCGCAATAGATCAGGCTTCCGCCGATAAACTGAAACAGGAATTTGTCATCCTTCACAAGACCGAGAAGAATGACAATACCAAGTGCCACTGCAATGATCGCAAAGAAGACATAGCCGCCGCTGCTTGTCTTCCCGAGCCGCCTGTTATCCACCGCATCTTCCAGCTTCAGAAGACCTGAATAGATGATGGCAAGTGCGATAATCGAGGGAATCAGCGCTTTCAGCTGCACTTTCTGATACAGACATACCAGGCCGACAATAACCAGAATGATTCCCTCAGAGAAATCGCTCCGGTACAATGCTTTTGTCACGTCCATCAGCAGATAGGAAATCATCTTGATCACTCCGAGCAGAATGCAGATCATTGCCAGAATATCTGCGCTGTAAGTCGTCATGATCTCCGGATACCCAAGCATGACAATGCCTGATGCAAGATAGATCAGAGCCTTCAGGATGGAGTCCCATTTCAGATTCTTGAACATATTTCAGAAATCCCCCTGTTTCCATCTTACCCCATTTCTGAAAAAGACAGCACTCCATTCTGCAGGAATGCTGCCCATTCAGATCAGCTGACGCAATGATTACTTGACGAGATCCTTGAGTGTCTTGGATGCCTTGAACGCAGGAACCTTGGCAGCCTTGATCTTGATCTTTTCCTTCGTGCGCGGATTGATGCCGGTACGAGCAGCTCTCTTCTTGACTGAGAACTTTCCGAATCCGTTGATATCAACGACTCCACCCTTCTTCAGAGTCTTTGCAGACTCCTCGAATACATAATTGACAATCTCTGCTGCCGCCTTCTTGGTCAGACCCTGCTGTGCAGCAATATCATCAGCGAGCGTCTTCTTGGTGACCACTTTAACTTCCTTAGCCATGAAAAACTCTTTCCTCCTTGTCTTTTCGGATAATTCCATTTTACTGTCGCTAGTACTAAAATCAACAGAAAAAGCGTTAATCATAGGCTTTTTCAGATTAATGCGCTGAGAATTCTGGCCAGATCCGCTGAAGAGAGAATTCCAAGAGGCTTTTCATCCGGACGGCCGTGTTCCGTGATCAGGATTACCGGAAGACGGCGCTCCTCAGCCGGGAACCTGCTGAATGCTCTGACTGCATCCTCAATCGTATCAGAAGCCGAAAGAAAGATGATGCGGTTCCGGCTGTGTTCACGAACAAGTTCTCTGACCTGGCAATCGCCTTTTCCTGCCATTGCAGCATCAAGCAATTCAAAGACGGTGATGAAACCGGATACCTTCCCCTTCTCATAAACCGGAAGCTTTCCTGCATTCGCACGTTTCATGCGCTCCGCGCATTCCCGCACGGTATCATCCATGCCTGCATACCGGACCGGAAAACTGGCATAATGCATGATCTTCTGGTCTTCTTCCATCAGCGCAGCCAGATGCTCGGCAGTCTCCGTGATGGAATCGCACGGCTCGGCAATGATTTCATCCGAGGCACCGCGCTGATGGACAATCGCATTCCGCAGTTCGCAAATCTCCTTGAGATCTTCTTCATGACGGCGGATTGCCGGGTGATTCTTTGCCGTCATATGAATCAGCGTCGCGAATGGAATATAATCCGTCCGGCCGATCATCCGATTCATCGACTTTTCCATGGATGCATATGCATTCAGAAACCGATCCGCATTGCTCATTGCTTGTACATCCTGCACAGCGCTTCATAATAAAGCTCTGCGGCTTTCTGTATTCCTGCTTCAGTGTTCCACGCGTCCGCATCTTCCTGGCTGGACACATAAAGGTGCGCTGACACCACCGTCGGGCAGCTGCTGTCCTGCAGCAGCGGCAAGGTATCGGTGCCATGATCGGAGGTATCCCCTTCATCAACCAGGACCTCCTGATACCGATCTGAACGGATCGGCTGATAATAGAGATAACCGGCAGTCGGCGTCACCGTCCCGTCTTCGGCAAATACATCGCGGATGATATCTGCAGCAGCTGCGCTTTTCTCGTGACAAGGAGAATCCGGCAGATTTTCATACAGATGCATGCCTCTTGCGGACGCATCCGGAGACCAGCTGCAGCGAATACTCAGAACAAGATCCGGATGATCAGAACGGATTTTTGCGAGCCTGTCTTCTGCATTCATTGCAGTTCCCGCTTCATGCGTGCGTTCTGCCTGGAACGAAGGATCCTTTTCGAGGAGCGCCTGAAGCGCATCTGTGACTTTCTCGCAGAATTCATCCTCGCTGACCAGTCCCTGGAACCCTGAATTGTCCCCTCCATGAGCCGCATCCAGTTCAATCACCGTCACTGCTTTTTCCGATTTCCGGTGGGTGAACTGATAGCCGATCAGAGCTGCAATCACAATGATCAGAGCCGCCGCAAAGCGGATCAGTCTGACCGTGGTCTTATTCCCTGCGTTTTTCTGTTTCCGCTTCATTTCACTTTTCCCTCTAACTCTTCCAGGCGGGCATCCGCACCCATATGATCCAGGATCAGGTGCACAAGTGTTTCCATATCAGAGCCTTCCCGATAATCTGCTGCTGCCATGAAATTCACCCGTCCTTCGCGTATCAGGCGTTCTGCCTGAATGCCAGCCTTGGCACTTTCCGCATTGTACACTGCGATGGACTTGCCATGGTATTCCTTGACCAGCCGCATGCATGGAACATCGGTCATGCCATCAGCGATATAAATCATGCGCGAAAACGGAATCGCACGGTCTGCAAACGGAATCCACGTATTCAGATCTTCTTCATTGTCTTCCTCCAGCACCTGCTTGTTGATGCGGAAGATATACTGCGTCTTAGTCGTATAGTTGATGATCTGAGCCGGCCAGCGGGCAAACCCTTCCTCATCGTAGTAATACCTGCACGCATAGATTTTCTTCATCTGCTCTGCGATCGGCACACTCTCGATGATCTCCTGCATTCCGGAAGAGATGATGTAATGCTCCACGGCAATTCCCCGGCTCTGCCCATAGCGATTGATTCTCTCAAACCATGAATCCACACCAGGATACAGCAGAATCTGCTGCCCGAGATTGCGGAAGGACTCCCGGCGCAGCGGCTTTCCCTGCTCTTCGAATCGTTTTTTCAGAAGATAGAGATATGCGCTGATGCTGTCCATCCGCTGAACTCTCGATAGCTCGGAGACCTCACTCCAGAACGAAGCAGGATTCTGATAGCCGAGATCCGGAATCAGGCTGTATTCCTGCATATCCTTGGCGCATAGCGTCTTATCGAAATCATAAACAATCGCAGCTTTTTTCATAGTTTCTTTACCCGGCTCATTATACCATGATCCCTGCCAGCAGATTTCTTCAGAAACCATTAGAAAAGCACCCTTTCGGGTGCCTGTCTCAATTCAGTTCTTCCAGTCTCAGAAGCGCATGGACATAAATCTCAGCCTGTTTCAGCAGATCATCAATCGGAACCCACTCATCTGCATCATGAATATGATAATCCTTGCCCGGGAATGCACAGCCGAATGCTACCGTGTTATGAATTCCCTTGGCATACGTGCCGCCGCCGATGACCAGCGGCGTGCTTTCCGTATCCCCCGTCACCTCCTGATAGGCTGCCATCAGGCTGGTAACCAGCTGAGACTCCGGAGGAAAATACAGAGGTTCTACCGTATCGATTACCTCAACGGCACCGCCATCATCTTCCATGCGGTCTTCCATCATCTTCAGAATCTGGCGGGAAGTCATCGTTACCGGGAAACGGATATCGATTGAGCCCTCAATGACCCCATCCTTCATCCGGATCATGCCATTATTCTCGGTCAGTGCTCCGTACTCATCAGAACAAGCACAGCCTAGCCCGCTGCCATCGGTGCAGATTCCGAAATGAGAACAGTAGAAATCCACAAACGAATCCTGCAGGCCAGCCTCTTTCAGACCTGCGAACAGATGGGAAATTGCATTTACGCCAAGCTCCGGCGTGGATGCGTGCGCTGCTTTTCCGAACACCGTGATGACGGTGCGGTCCTCTTTTTCCTCAACTGAGAAATCGATGTTGTTGTTATTGAAATAATCGCTGAGCTTCTTGGAGGAATAGGTATTTCTGCGTACTTCTGCAGCAGCACGCGGACAAACGATGTTTCTTACCGTGCCGCCTTCCACATTCAGAATCTGCGTGGACTTTGAACGATAGACTGCACCGACCATTCCCTTTTCGCCATTCACCAGCGGGAATTCTCCATCCGGAGTGAACCCATAGTCGACATGCCCTTCTTTCGAGACATAATAGGCAAGCCCTCTGGATCCGGTTTCCTCGTTCGTGCCCATGATCAAGCGGATCCGTTTCTTCAGCGGAACCCCCATATCGCGGATCACCTTCAGGGCAATCATGCTGGCAGCGACTGCGCCCTTATCATCACTGACCCCGCGGCCATACATGATTCCATCTCTGATCTCTGCCCTGAAAGGATCTGTATGCCAGCCATCTGCCTGAATCGCTGGAACCACATCCAGATGTCCGATCACCCCGATGACCTGATCGCCTTCGCCAAGTTCTGCATAACCCGCATAATTATCCAGGTTTACAGTTCTGAACCCATCCTCTTCCAGCATTTTCAGGGCAAGCAGAAGCACATCTCTCGGCCCAGCCCCGAACGGCGCATCCGGAAGCGGTTCTGATTCCACGCTTCTGATCGCAACCAGCTCCGCAAGCTTATTGACCAGTTCATTGCGGCAGCCGCCGACCATCGCCTTCACATCCATCCGAAATCCTCCCTCTGCTTATATTCGCTAACCATTTTATCATTTTCATTCGGGAACATCTATTTCAAGACCGATCGGGCAATGATCGCTTCCCTGTACCTGATCATAGATCATAGAATCCTTCACCGCCTGCTTCAGCCGATCGGAAACCACGAAGTAATCAATCCGCCACCCGATATTCTTCTCTCTTGCCTTGAATCGATAGCTCCACCAGGAATACTTCACCGTATCCGGATACAAGGTCCGGAAGGTATCCGTGAAGCCATTGTTCAGAAGCTCAGTGAACTTCTGACGCTCTTCATCCGAGAACCCGGCACTCTGATGATTCGAATCCGGATTCCGGATATCAATCTCCTCATGCGCCACATTCAGATCCCCGGTATAAATCACCGGCTTCACCGCATCCAGCTTCTTCAGATGCGCCAAGAGATTGTTCTCCCATTCCATGCGATAAGGAAGCCTCAGAAGCCCTTCCTTCGAATTCGGCACATAAGCGCAGACAAACCAGAAAGAAGGATACTCCAGGGTAATCACCCTGCCTTCTTTTGTCTCATCACCCGCAATGTCATAAGAAACCGAAAGCGGTTCGCTCTTTGCATATACCATCGTCCCGCTGTAGCCCTTTCGCTCGGCACTGTTCATGTAGCGATAGTAACCGTCGAATTTCAGGCTGTCTTCCAGCTGCTCTGGCTGCATCTTTGTTTCCTGAATTGCAAAGAGATCGGCATCCATTTCCTTGAAAAACTCCGGAAACCCCTTCTTTGCACAGGCTCTGAGCCCATTCACATTCCAGGAAATCAGCTTCATCTCTTCACCGCCCTGGTTGCCTTGCGCAGCCAGCTCTTCTCTTTTGCCGGAAGCAGCGGACTGAGCGTTTCATAAACCATCTTATGATAAGCATTCAGCTGCTTCAGCTGATCATCATTCAGCAGACTGACTTCAATAGATTCCAGATCATACGGGCAGAATGTCAGCGATTCAAACCGCAGGAACTGCCCATAGAAATTCTGCTCATCCTTCACGACCAGCAGTTCATTCTCAATGCGGATTCCGAGCTTATGCGGCAGGTAAACGCCAGGCTCATCTGTGACGATCATGCCCTCTTCCAGCACTGCGCTCGGACGGGACAGCGTCGGCATGCCCCAGCGGATGCCCTGCGGGCCTTCATGCACGCTCAGCACATGGCCGACACCATGACCGGTCCCGCACTGGAAATCGATATTCATATTCCAGAGCGGTTCACGGGCAAGAATGTCAAGGTTGTTGCCGATCGTGCCATGCAGGAACTTCGCTCTGGCCAGATCGAGATGGCACTGCAGAACTTTCGTATAGTACATCCGCTCTTCTTTTGTCGTCTTTCCGAGCGAAATGGTTCGGGTGATATCCGTCGTGCCGTCATAATACGTTCCGCCGGAGTCAACCAGCAGGAAGCCATTCGGGCTGATCTTCGCATTGACCTCATCATGTGCCGTATAATGCA
This sequence comes from uncultured Erysipelotrichaceae bacterium, assembly GCA_900314905.1. Classification (GTDB taxonomy): domain Bacteria; phylum Bacillota_I; class Bacilli_A; order Erysipelotrichales; family Erysipelotrichaceae; genus Bulleidia. The sequence goes on along the minus strand of OMXA01000006.1, from coordinate 69,270 downwards.
TCATAGCCGCATTGCCACGGTATGCGCAGATCGTTTCAAACGAAGGCTCGATATAGTTCCTGCCCTCTGCCCGCAGTTCATACAGCTTATTCTGCACCGAGACTTCATCCATCGGGATCTTCCCGGCATTCTCTTTCAGCCAGCAGATGAAGCGGACCATCGCCACGCCGTCTCTCACATGAGCATTCAGCGTATTGCGCACTTCCGCCGGATTCTTCACAGCCCGGAACATCCGGATCGGCGAAGGAGCATTCAGCACGGTATCCGACGCATCCAGCTTCGCATAGAACGAAGCATTCAGCCGATTCAGATCAGCCCAGATGACCTTCTTCTTCAGGCCGGCAAGATCTTTTGAAATCATGCTGTAAGAGCGGATCGTCACTCCCGCTTTTTCAAGATGCTTCTTCACTGCAGCAGGAACCTTGACAAGATCCACATAGTAATAAACCTTTGTTCTCGTCACGATTGCAAACGCATACGCAACCGGCGTGCAGGCGATATCATTGCCGCGGACATTCAGCATCCAGCAAGGGTCTTCCAGCTCCGTCAGCACCAGCACATCTGCTTTCTGAGCCTTCATCGCTTCTCTGACCCGGCCGATCCGCTCAGCAGCGGATTCACCGGTATACTTCTCTGGCAGCACAAACAGTTTCTCTTCCGGCATCGCAGGGCGTTCATTTCCCCAGACCATGCCTGCCAGATCATCACTCATATGAAGCTTCGCATTCTTTGCGGAAAGCGCATCTGCCAGCTTTCTTGCGGCAGCAGCAGACACAACTCTGCCATCAAATCCGAGCACGCCATTTTTCGGGGTATTGGCAATCAGATAATCCAGCGGATCAGGAACCCCTGCCTGCCGCAGCCGCATCAGGGTAACTTCCGTTCCCGCAAGTTCTCCCTCAGCCTGCGTGAAGTAGCGGCCATCCGTCCATAAGCCCGCGAAGTTCTTCGTCACGATCAGGCATCCGGCATCTCCGGTAAAGCCTGAGAGAAATGACTTGCACTGAAAATATTCTGCCGTATATTCCTCCGACAGATGATCATCTTCATTCGGCACATAGTAAACATCAATTTTCTTCTGGTGCATCAGCTTTCTCAGCTGCGCAATTCGTTCGTTAACACTAACCATTTTTCAGATTCCTCTCTCAACAACAGAGATTATACACAAAAACAGCCGCAGATAGGAAAAGCGGCTCCTGATTGTGCATCCGGGAAACCGCTCTTTCTTCACCATGCGATTGTATCTATTTATGAGAGATAAAAACCTGTTCAGCTGATAGCTGTCTGCGGAACGTGTTCCGCATATCTTCCGTCATCACCTGATAACGGACTATCTGAAACATTCAATTGTGAGCACAGAATTCTCCATCAGAATACCCTCATGCTGCATACAGCTTTTCACGATGGAAACAACTTCAGATCTGCTGATCTTCCGTTTTCAGAATGATTTCCGTTTCCCGAAACTTCTGCTGGATTTCAGGAAACTCGAACTAATATTCGAGAAGTACCTTTTTCATCCTCTTGTCCTCGCTTTCAGGATGATTCTCTTTCTACTTTCAATATAATCAGAAAACGCTCCGTGAACAGTCTTTCAGTGAACGAGATTATTCATTATAATAATCATGTTAGGTGTCCGGATTCTGATCCGGCGCTTTTTTGCAAGGGAGGCAGATCATGATTCAGGATATTGCTCCGAAACACCTGGATAACACCTGGAAACCAAGGTGTCCGGAACCGGATGATACCGTTTTTGATTATGATGGCCGCAATCTCTTTCTGAAACCGGACCAGACATTCTTCCACGTCAGAGATCTTCCATCAGATACTGTTTTTCAGTACCTGTTTTCCATCGGCGAGGAAGGATTCTTTGCGGCTGATCTGAGGAAGCAGAAGGTGATCTCTCTGGATACCAGGATCTGCCGTACCTATCAGCCAGGATATCTTGGCTTTGCGTGCATTCTGGGATGGCAGCTTGTTTCCTGGATGCGTTCGAACCGCTATTGCGGAAGATGCGGGAGAGAGATGGAATCTTCCCGGACGGAACGCGCTCTCGTCTGCCCTTCTTGCGGACAGATCGTTTATCCGCGCCTGAATCCGGCAGTGATTGTCGGCATTCTGAATGAAAAGAACCAGCTGCTGATCACCAGATATGCACATGGAACCTACAGCAAGGATGCATTGGTTGCTGGCTATTGCGAGTTCGGAGAAACTGTCGAAGAAACCGTGCTTCGTGAAGTAAAAGAGGAAACCGGTCTTGATGTATCTGATCTGCAGTATTACAGAAGCCAGCCATGGCCTTTCAGCAGTTCTCTGCTATTCGGTTTCTGGTGCAGAGCAGACAGCCATCAGCCTATCAAGGTACAGATAGAAGAACTGCGATATGCTGAGTGGAGAAACCGGACAGACCCCTTCGATGCGCTGGATGATTCCAGTCTCACTGCCGAGATGATCGGCCTGTTCCGGAATGGAAAGAAGGAATACTGATGGATCAGAATCAGATTATTTATCAGATTTACCCGCTTGGGTTCTGCGGAGCGCCGAAGAAGAACGACGGCGTCGTAGTTCCGAGGATCCGCAAAGTGCTGGACTGGATCAGTCATCTGAAGAAGCTCGGAGTCACCTGCGTGCTGTTCAATCCGGTCTTTGACAGTGATGCGCATGGGTATGATACCCGGGACTTTGCAAGGATTGATCCGCGGCTCGGGACGAATGAAGATTTTGCAGAGGTCTGCAATGCCTTGCATGATCATGGGATTGCCGTCATGCTGGATGGCGTATTCAACCATGTCGGAAGAGGATTCCCCTTCTTCCAGGATGTCCTTCAGAAAAAATGGGACAGTCCATACAAAGACTGGTTCTATGTTAATTTCGATGATACCTGGGCTCATGATGGGTTCACCTACGGAGACTGGGAAGGTCATCAGGAACTTGTCAAGCTCAATCTGCAGAACGAAACGGTCCGCAGATGGCTTCTGGAACGGGTGGATCAATGGATCGGAGAATTCGGCATCGATGGTCTCCGCCTGGACGTTGCCTACTGCCTGGATCATGAATTTCTGAAAGAACTCCATGCCCATGTAAAGAAACAGGATCCAGGATTCCTGCTGCTGGGCGAGATGATCGGCGGCGATTACAATTCCATCATGAATCAGGAAATGCTGGACAGCGTCACGAATTATGAATGCCGCAAGGGGCTGTATTCTTCAATGAATTCGAAGAATCTGTTCGAGATCGGCTATTCCCTGAACCGTCAGTTCGGCCCGGATCCCTGGTGTCTTTACCGGGGAAAGAATCTGCTGACCTTTGCAGACAATCATGACGTCGATCGTCTGGCTTCAGTACTGGAGGATCCTAGAGACCTTCCGCTGACATACGCACTGATGTATGCAATGCCAGGCATGCCATGTATCTACTATGGCAGCGAATGGGGTGCAAAGGGGAAGCGCTCTGCCTATTCCGACTGTGCCCTCCGGCCATGTTTTGAAAAGCCTCAATGGAATGATCTGACCGATACGATCGCTTCCTTTGCGGAGATGCGGAAACAGTATCCGGTATTCCATGATGGCGATTATGTGCAGCTCTATCTGCAGAATCAGCAGATTGCTTTCCGCAGAAGAGATGCGAAAGGTCAGCTGACCTTTCTTCTCAATATTGACGACAAGCCGTCAGAATTATGCTTCGATGCGGGAGTGGAAGAAGGAATCGATCTGCTGAAAGGAAAAGCGGTCCGTTTGAAAGAACCGCTGACGATGCCGGAAAAATCATTCCGTTTTCTCTACAGCAGCTGGGACTGACGCCCGGCTGTTTTCTGATCGATCCTGAATGATGAGCAGAACAATCATCAGAAGACCTTCTGCAAGGAACCTTCTTTCCTGATCACAGGGAATCTGAGGTTTTCTCTTAGGAACACACTGCTTTTTCTGATCTAGAGAGAATCTTTCCTGACCAGCAATGCCATATCTTCCGGCAGACCGGAATGAATCCGTACTTCTTCTCGTGAAAACGGGGAATTCAGAATCACCTCTGAGCAGTGCAGGGCAGGGCGCCGAATCAGGTCCTCTCTGCCTCCGTAAAGAGTGTCGCCAAGCAGCGGATGTCCGATCGCTGCCATATGTGCCCGGATCTGATGGGTCCTTCCGGTTTCAATCCAGATGCGAAGCAGAGAATAACTGTTCTGCTGGACATGATGGTATTTCAATACGCGGTAATGAGTAATTGCAGGCTTGCCGGCATCAGAGATCTGACGGCGCCGTTCGCCTTCTTCTTTTCGGATCGGAAGATCAATCGTTCCCTCAGACTGTTCCAGCGAGCCTTCTGCAAGTGCGAGATAATACTTCTTCAGATTTCCTTCGATACGATCCCTGCTCATGCGGGCTGCTGCCGGCTGATTTTTTGCATACAGAACAATTCCGCTGACATCCTTGTCAAGCCTGCCGATCGGACGGATCAGAAAATTCTCTCCGCGTTTCTGGTAGTGTGACATCAGCATGGTTCCGAGAGAGTTTTCCAGATGATTATGGTCCGGATGAACCGGCATGCCTGCAGGTTTGTCTGCCGCCAGGAAATCCTCTTCTTCATAGAGAATCACCGGCTCTTCTTCCATAATCGTGACTGGTTCCGCTTCCTTTTCTGCAAAACGCACCGTCAGCACATCGCCGTTCTGCATCAGGTCTGTGACATGAACCGAAGATCCGTTCACCAAGATCTCTCCATCGAATTTGAGCCGTGAGATTTCATGGCGTGAAAGACCGAGACAGTGCGTCAGCACGCTTCTGACCGTTTCATCTTTCCTGTTCCAGCTTTCAGATGTCAGACGGAATGTGATTTCCTTTGCCATCATGGATAATCCCTCTCTGATAAAAAGCGGAGAAGACCCCCCCCGCTTATGATCAATCTATTACTGCTGAATCTTGGAACGGAGATAGCTGTAAATGAACCCATCCAGGTCTCCATCCATGACTGCCTGGATATTGCCGACATTGTATCCGGTGCGAAGATCCTTGACCATCGTATATGGCTGGAAGACATAAGAACGGATCTGAGATCCCCACTCGTTTGCCTTGACTTCGCCCTTGATTTCTGCCATCTTCTTTTCGTTTTCCTGAATCTTCAGCTGAAGCAGCTTGGATTTCAGCATGTTCATGCAGGCCTCACGGTTCTGAAGCTGTGAGCGCTGAGTCTGGCAGAAGACCGTGATTCCGGTCGGCTTATGCGTCATGCGCACTGCCGAGTCCGTCTTGTTGATATGCTGGCCGCCCGCTCCGGAAGAACGCATCGTGATGACTTCGAGATCTTTTTCATCAATTTCAATATCGAGGTCATCCTCGAATTCCGGCATCACTTCCACGCTGGCAAAGCTGGTATGTCTCCTGGCGTTGGCATCAAACGGAGAGATGCGGACCAGCCGGTGAACTCCATTCTCAGCCTTCAGATATCCGTAAGCCATAGGACCTTCGATCTGAACGGAGCAGGATTTCATGCCTGCTTCCTCACCTTCTTCATAATCCAGGACGGTGATCTTAAAGCCCTTTCGCTCTGCCCAGCGCGTATACATGCGATACAGCATGCTCGCCCAGTCCATAGCTTCCGTTCCGCCGGCACCCGGATGAATTTCCAGGATGGCATTATGGTTGTCATACGGTCCGGAAAGCAGAACGTCAATCTCATACTGATCGAACTGCTTCATCGTCTCCGCATATTCTTCATTGACCAGATCGGCAAGATCCTGGTCGAAGCTCGTGCCGAGCTCGGCGACTGAGTCAGACAGTTCTTCCAGTGAACTGCCAAGTTTCTCATAATTTTCTACCAGACTCTTCAGCTGGTTGCACCGGCGGATCAGGGCTTGGGCCTTCTTCTGGTCATCCCAGAAGTCCGGAGCATTCATCGCTGCTTCATCTTCTGCAATCAGTTTCTTCTTGCCAGGCAAGTCAAAGAGAGGAGCCAAGCTGCTCCAATTTAGCCTGGCAGCGGGTAATACCCTGCTTCATTTCATAGAGTTCCATGGTTTCTTTCTCCTTTATCTGATCAGGCCTGCTGTGTTTCAGGCTGACGTACCACAACTTTCAGGTTCATGCAGTAAGCAACAATTTCCTGGGCGATATCATGCATCATATTCTGGAACAGCTGATAGCCTTCACTCACATATGCCTGCAGCGGATTATCCTGTGCATAAGAACGCAGCCCGATTCCGTCGCGCAGCTTTGACATCGTATCGATGTGATTGACCCAGGCACGGTCGATGACCTTGAGCGACATCTCGCGTTCAAACTGACGGATCTGCGGACGAACCGGATCGATCTTGTCATCATAGTTCTTCCAGGCACGTTCATTGATCAGAGCAGATGCTTCTTCTGCCGTCTTTCCCTTCAGATCCTCTTCCGTGAACAGATCACGGAAACCGAGCTTATTCAGTGCCTCCAGCAATTCCGGAATATGCAATTCCCCAGAACGGCTTTCCGGATCCACATAAGCACCTACGGTATCGCTGATTACCCGGCTGAACATCTGCTGGATGATCGAATGAACATCTTCATTGTCCAGGATGAAGTTTCTCTGATCATACATGACTTCCCGCTGCTGACGCAGAACGTCATCATACTGCAGCAGCGTCTTGCGGGCATCGAAGTTGACGCCTTCGACACGCTTCTGCGCACTGCTGATCGCATTGGTGATGGTCTTCGATTCCACTGCCTCGTCACCAAGCGACCGGAACAGGCTCTCCAGACGTTCTGATCCGAACCGGACCATCAGATCATCCTGCACCGAAACAAAGAAACGTGACTCACCCGGATCGCCCTGACGGCCGGCACGACCGCGCAGCTGATTGTCAATACGTCTCGATTCATGACGTTCAGAGCCAAGGACACACAGACCGCCGAGTTCCCTGACTCCTTCGCCAAGCTTGATATCGGTTCCGCGGCCAGCCATGTTCGTCGCAATGGTCACTGCATTCTTCTGTCCTGCCTTGGCAATGATCTCGGCTTCACGGGCATTGTTCTTCGCATTGAGCACTTCATGAGGAATATGCTTTTCCTTCAGCATGCCGGAGATCAGCTCTGAAGTCTCGACTGCAATCGTGCCAACCAGAACCGGTTGTCCCTTGGCATGACGCTCGACCACTTCATTGACCAGCGCTTCGAACTTTGCCTTCTTCGTTCCGTATACCGCATCCGGATAGTCCTTGCGGATTACCGGCTTGTTGGTCGGAATCTCATAGACCAGCATGTTATAGATCTCGCGGAATTCTTCTTCCTCGGTCTTGGCAGTACCGGTCATGCCGGCCAGCTTGTTGTAGAGACGGAAGAAGTTCTGGTATGTAATCGTCGCAAGAATGGTCGTTTCCTGACGGATCGAAATACCTTCCTTGGCGCAGACTGCCTGATGCAGACCATCGGACCATTCGCGTCCCTTCATCGGACGGCCGGTGTTCGGATCGACGATATCAATTTCATCATTGGCAGTATCGGCCACATAGTCGACGTCCTTTGCCATGATATAGTTCGCTTTGAGGGCCTGATTGATGCGATGCAGCAGCTGGGTATGCTCGAGATTGTACAGATTGTCGATACGGAATACCTTTTCTGCCTTGGCAACCCCGCGCTCGGTGAGCTGAACGGTTCTGCCCCTTACATCAATCTCATATTCGCCCGGGACGATGACTTTCTCGTCTTCCATCTTCTGTTCTTTCAGGCTCTTCACGAATCGATCGGCCTGAAGGTACAGATTAGCCGTCTGCTTCATGCCGCCGGAAATGATCAGCGGCGTGCGGGACTCATCGATCAGGATAGAGTCAACTTCATCGACCAGTGCAAAATTCAGTCCTCTGAGAACACGATCCTGTGCTCTGGTCACCATGTTGTCTCTCAGATAGTCAAAGCCAAGCTCAGAGTTAGTCGTATAGGTAATATCGCACGCATATGCAGCCCGTTTCTGCGCCGGCGACATCGAGCGCTTATTCAATCCGACAGTCAGTCCGAGAAAACGATGAATCTGTCCCATCCACTGAGAGTCACGTTCCGATAGATATTCATTGACCGTGATGACATGAACCCCTTTTCCTTCAAGGGCATTCAGATAGACAGCCATGACAGAAGTCAGGGTCTTTCCTTCTCCGGTCTTCATTTCAGCAATATCGCCGCCCTGCATGACCGCAGCGCCCATCAGCTGTACCGGATACGGATATTCTCCGATTACTCTCCGGCAGGCTTCTCTTGCAGTGGCAAAAGCTTCCGGAAGAATATCATCCAGGGTCGCCCCTTCTGCAAGCTTCTGCTTCAGACGCGGCGTTTCTGCCTGCAGCTGCTCGTCGCTCATCGCCGCATATGCATCTGCCAGTGCAAGCACGGGCTTGATTTTCTTTTCAATCTGCTTCAGCCGCCGACCATCAACATTCAGCAGCTGATCAAAAAAGTTTGCCATGATAAAACCTCCTGATTCCTGATCAGCGTGTTCATTATAACGTCCCGGAACCATCGGTTCAAGAAAACATCAAAAGCATACTCCTGCCAGGGAATCTTCTGTCTGAGAGGGTAGAAAGAAGCAGGAGGTTAAGCTTCATGCGCTGTCCACGCTGCCATAATACCGATCCTGCCTATTTCTATCATGGTTCCAGAGGCTGGTACTGCCGCCGATGCGTTTCTTTTTCCAGAGTGCTGCTGGAAGAAGAACTCGAACCAGTCTCATTCTCAGAAGTTCCGGAAGAAGCTTCTGAATATACCCTGCGCTATCCGCTGACAGAAGCTCAGAAAGAGATCAGCCGTGCATGCGCCGAGAACGTCCTTCATACTGACATCCTCGTGCAGGCATGCTGCGGGGCCAGGCAAGACCGAAATGATGGTAGAAACCATTTCTGAATCTCTCCATAGCGGCAGAAAGATCTGCTTCGCGATTGCCAGACGTCAAGTCGTGCTGGAACTTGCCCACCGTCTTTCAGAGATCTTCCCCTCCGCCAAGATCATTCCGGTCTGTCAGGGACATACCGATCAGCTGACAGCCGATCTTATCGTCTGCACGACTCATCAGCTGTTCCGATATTCCGGATCATTTCAGGTGCTGATCCTTGACGAGCCCGACGCGTACCCTTTCAAAGAAAGCGATGTTCTGCACGGAATAGCTGAAAGCGCATGCTCAGGACATACCATCTATCTGACTGCGACCCCGGACGATGTGCTGAAGCAGCGCGTGAAAGAAGGATCTCTGCTCTGTCTGAAACTGAACCAGCGTCCGCATGGCCATCCCCTCCCGGTCCCGAAGCTGATATGTGCGCCTCTTCTGATCCGGCTGAATCTGCTGATCCGATGGCTGAAAGAACATGACGATCATCCGCGTATGGTCTTTGTTCCTACTATCCGTATGGCCTCCCAGGTCAAACATGTGCTGAGCCTGTTCTTTCACTGCTATGTCTGCACCAGCAGGACCCCTGACCGCGATCAGGTCATCATAGACTTCCGGAATGAGAAAGCCGGACTCATTGTAGCAACAACCGTTCTGGAACGAGGCGTAACGATTCCCGGTGCAGACATCTGCGTTCTTCAGGCAGACTCCGGCGTCTTTGACGAAGCAAGTCTGGTCCAGATGGCAGGCCGGGCAGGCAGAACCTTTGATCATCCGGATGGCGATGTCCTGTTTCTCCTGAAACATCGCAGCAGAACTGCGGAAGCCTGCCGCAACGCGATCCTGGAGGCAAATCGATCATGCGCTGTCTGATGTGCGGAAATGAAATCGGTGAAGGGAAAAGCCTTGAAGAGCTTTTCTATTATGACGATGTGCTCTGCGTAAGCTGCCGGAATACCTGGAGACGAAATAGGAAGCATTTCCGTCTCGATGGCATTCCATCAGAATCCCGCTGGGATTACCAAGGCGGATTCCGCGATGCCCTGCTGCAATTCAAGGAGTGCGGAGATGAAGCTCTGAAGCCGGTATTTCTGTATCCTGATCGGAAATACCTGAAGTACAGATACCGTGGCTATACGATTCTCTGCATGCCCAGCACCAGGGAGAAGATGGAGCAGAGAGGATTCTCCCATCTGCCTGAGATGCTGGAAGAAGCCGGTCTTCCGATTCTGGAACCATTTCTGAAAATCAATCAGACCGAGCAGAAGAAAAAGACCAGGGCAGAGCGCCTGGCCGCAAGTCATGCAATCATGCTGAAACCTGAAATCAGGCTTCCGGAAAAGATCCTTCTGGCAGATGATGTGCTTACCACCGGCAGCACACTGCGCGGGGCGCTCAGCTGTCTGGACCGCAGCCATCACAGGATCCGGATCTTCGTGTTTGCACTTGTTCCGAGAACGATCCTGCAGCCTGCCGCTTCAGGTCTTCCGGAGTCGTGATCTTGAAATTCTCATAGCTTCCCGGCACCGCACGGATCTTTGCCGAAGAAAAATGTTCGACCATAGAGCAGTCATCTGTGCCCTGATACCCCTCTTTCCTGGCCAGATCCATGCAATGCACAAGCAGTTCGGTGCGGAACGCCTGAGGAGTCTGGGCAGCCTGGATCGTGTTACGCTCAATCGTCTTCACAATGTACCCATTCTGGACCACCTTGATGGTATCTTTGCACGGCACCATCAGACAGGCCGCCTCTTCAGTTTCCATTGCCTGCTTCATTTTCTCCAGACAAGTTCTGCTGAGATAAGGTCTGGCGCCATCATGAACAAACACTACTTCGGAAGTCACCGCATTCAGACCATTCGAAACAGATTCCTCCCGGGAGGGTCCCCCGCTGACAAGCACGACGCGGCCAGGGATCCGTCCGGGAATTTCTTTTCGGAATGTCTCAGAATCGGTCACCACCACAATCTCGCAGCAGTCTGGATCAGACAGGAAAATATCCATGGTGTGTTCCAGAATTGTCCGCTCATCCAGGCGGAAATAGGCTTTATTATATCCGAGCTTCATGCGGGTTCCGCTGCCCGCCGCAACAATGACGGCACTGTAGTTCATATCTACCTCTTCTGCATTCATTATATCGGAGTTCCAGCTGAAGTTATGATATTCTGAAACCATGAACTATTCAGCAGTGTCATTCGACTTCAATGGAACTCTGGTAAAGGACGGGCCCTATCACGTGGAAGCCTGGTCCCGCATTTCGCAGGAGCTAGGAAACGGATCGGTTTCAAGAGAACTGATGGATACCCGCTACAGCGGCATGCCGAACAGAGAAATCCTGAGACTCATGAAGCCGGGACAGTCCGGGGAATTCTATACCATCTGGTCCGAAAAGAAAGAAGCTTATTACCGGGAAGCCTTTGCGGATACCCCCGGAGGACCTCACCTGGTTTCCGGAGCAGAAGAACTATTCCGGATTCTGAAAGAAAACCAGATCCCCTTCAATCTCTGTTCTGCTTCCATCGCCAGCAATATTGCCTTCTACCGCGAAACCTTTCATCTGGATCAGTGGATCGATCCTTCCCTGATCGTTTATGATGATGGCACTTTCAAGAATAAAATTGCCATGTATGAAGAAAGCGGACGCCGCATGCATGCAGGCACCCGCCTTCTGATCTTTGAAGACGCATTATCAGGTATCCGCTCTGCTTCTGCATTAAACGAAGCAGGAATCATCGCAATGAGGATGCCGAATCTTGAGAGTGAATACCCGGCTTACCCGAAAATTCTGAGAGTCATTGATGACTTCACGGAAATCCTTCCGGAAATCATAACGATGATCCGCGGCTGAATTCGCCAGAATCTGCAGCAGCCACAGCATCCGGTTCATTCATCTTCGCCCTGGCATAATTCAGGAGTCCTGCTCCGTCTACTTCGCTGTAGATTTTTGCCGGAATCGTTTCAATCTGCGTATCCGGGTATTTTTCCCGCAGGCGCTTCAGCTGGTAGCGGATCTGCGGTCCGAGCAGCACCAGGTCGGCATCCCGGAACTCATCTTCTCTGACCGCCTCCGGATAACATCTGACCGTGCAATTATATTTCTGAACGCGTGCTTCGGCGCGCATTTTCGTCACCAGAAGACTGGTACTCATTCCGGAAGTACAGAGCAGAATAATCTTCTTCATCACATCTCACCTTCTCAGGAAATCACTGATCCGAGCAGCCCATAAGAGAAAATACTCATGATCACTGCCGCCAGCGCAACACCGATCAGAATGGAAATACTCGCTTTTTTCAGGTCCATATCAAACAGTGCAGCCACCAGGCTTCCGGTCCAGGCACCTGTACCAGGCAGAGGAATCCCGACAAACAGAGCCAGTCCGAAGAACCCGTACTTTTCAATCTTCGGTTTGTTTTTCTGCGCTTTCGCCTCAACCCATGCTGCAAGCTTTCCCATCTTATGATGAGACATCCAGTGCAGCAGTTTCTTGATATAGAAAAGAATGAAAGGAATCGGAAGGATATTTCCGATCACGCATGGAAGAAGCGCCTGCTTCAGCGGAATTTTCAGCATGCTTGCCAGCACGAGGCCGCCGCGCTCTTCAATCAGCGGAAGCAGGCTTACCAGGAAGACTGACACTTCCGGGCTTACGTGCTGTCCGAGCCAGGTTGCTAGATACCAGTTCAGAAATGACTCCATGAATCACTTTTCTCCTATTTTTCTCTGTGCAGAACAAGATAGCATATTTAGCGTTCAACGACAACTTTCCGCCAGCCTGATCATGGATTGGTGTGTACAGTGTTATCTATCTCTTTCTGTGAATGAATACATGGCTGCAGACTTGAAAACAGCCCAGGGACCCCCTGAGCTGCAGTAATAGGTATCAGGCGAAACAAGCAGCGATCATTCAGTTGGCTGCAGGTGAAGCAGAATTTCCATTCCCAGCCAATATGCTTCCAAGATATTGACCGCAGACGTAGCCCGAGGTGACTGCCCAGCCTGCCATCGAGCCTGGAATTGCCTCTGTTCCATTCGGTCCGCCGACTACTTCTCCAATTGCGTATAAACCCGGGATCACATCACCATGGTTATTCTGTGCTTCAAAATCTGCAGTGATATCATATCCGCCAAGCGCTGTAGCAAACCGAAGTCTCTGTTCAATGATATAAATGGTGCCGCTGGTATCGATGGTATCAAGAGCTGTTCTCCCGTATTCCGGATCTGATCCCGCTTCGGCTTCAGAATTCCATTTTTCAATCTGCTTCTTCAATCCATCCGCATCAATTCCTGCCTTCGCAGCCGCCTCTTCAAGCGAACCTCGAGCGAAAGTCGGGTCTGTAGAGTCGGAGTTGAAGAATTCTTCCTGCTGATCATACGGGATGCGGCCTGCAGCAGAACTGTTTCCATCAGCGGCTGCTCCCCAGATGTCATAGCCTTTCTGATCCATGACGAGATACATGATCTCATCCGGCTGCTGTTCAGTTGCATCCTTAATTGAAGAGAAAGCTGATGTTTCATTGACGAATCGTTCGCCTTTTTTATTCACGAAGATAGCACCAGAGCCATTTACTGTCTGCAGAGAAGGCATCGGGGTTGCCCAGCCATCAATCGTATCCGCACCTTTTCTGATGCCATTAGGGTACAGTTTTGCATATCCCATGTTAGTCATCTTCGCGTCAACGGCTTCTCCCATGCGCTGACCATCGCCCATTGATGACTTTACTCCATAGAAGACAGCGTATTGCAGATCTCCCTCGTTTTCGGAAATCATCTCCTGATTTGCCCCGTAGCCTCCAGTAGCAACTACCACTGCATCGGCGGTGTAGTTGATTGTGTTGCCGTCAGCATCTGCTGCAACCACTCCGGTAACGCGTCCATCTTGATCGGTGATAAACTCCTCAGCGGTAGTTTCCAATTCCAGATCTCCGCCTTGTGCCTTGAAATGATCGGTAAGAATGGACATTGCATTGCTCATTCCGCCATCACAGACAAAGAAACGCTGAACTGTATGTTCCGGGAAATCTCCGGAATACCTATCATGGAAGGGAACATTTTCGGAATCGGTCAGCCAGTCAAGAGTTTTTCCCTGATTTTCGGCAAGGATCCAGACAAGGTCCTCATTGTGTCCTTCTCCGCTCTTCATGATATCGTCATGAATCAGCTGGGCGCTGTCTCCAGTCATTCCAAGTTCCGTCTGAAGCTTTGAAAGACCTCCATCAATTCCTCCGGCATTGGAAGTTGCACCGCCTGTGTAAGGCATCTTTTCAAGAATAACCACATTCTTGACCCCTGCTTCGAGAGCAGAGTTTCCGCAAGTCAATCCAGCTCCGCCTCCACCGATGATAAGAAGGTCGGTGCTGCGTTCAAACGTCTGCGCAGCAGCCTTTTCGATCACCGGAAAATCCTCAGCAGTCAGTCCTGCTTCCTTGAGCGCGGAATCAACGGCTTCATGAACTGCAGTGCTGGTATAAGTTGCTCCGGAAACAGCATCTACGTTCACCGTCTGATTCTCATTCATTTCAGACTCCAGTTTCTTGATTGCTTCTCCGCCGACGTTCGGAGTCTCACTATCTCCCGTAATGGAGACCCTTTTCAGCGAATTGTTTTCAAGGCTCAAGGTTACGGTAACATCTCCTCCAAACCCCTTTGCCGTTCCCGAAAAATCTCCTGTAACCCCTGCAGATGCCGCTGATGCTCCTGCTGCGCCATCTGCTCCTCCGCAGCCTGCCAGGGCAAGCGAGAGAATCAAAGCAATGGCTGTACTTCTGTTTCTTGACATTTTCTTTCCTCCTGCTTGTGCAATTATTAACGATATACAGAGAAAAGGAAAATATCCGATTTTCATAACAGCATTCTGTTATTCCATTCGGTTATAAATTAGCAATCCGTTCAGAAGACAGAGGAAGACTTATTTGCCGATTGCTCGGAGGAATTCCTGAATAAATGGATTCTCATTGTCCGGATTCCAGGCCAGCACAAGGTCAAAACCAGTCCGGAGCTCCCTGATTGGAATATTACGAACTCCAGGTCTGCTTGGAGAAAGGCTGGAGGTTAACCGGATCATCCTTTTCCCTCTGGAAACAATTTCAATAGACTCCTTGGTCTGCACCTCTTCAAATGCCACGTGCACGTGCGCATTCGAAAAGGCTTTTTCTATATAGCTGTAACAAGCCGGAGAAACTTTTTTACTGCTGATTATTTTCAAATTTTCCAGATCTGCAAGTTGCAATTCCTTGAACCTGCACAGACAATGATTCTCAGGAATCTGTGCCACGATCCCGCCCTTTTTTTGAGCCTGGAACTGAATTTCATGAGAAGCCTTCGCGCTGGGAAGGTGGATAAGCGCACAATCCAGTTCTGTGTCTTTGAGCTGTCGGACTAAATCAGGCGGATCGCCTTGAGAGACGTGAATATGCAGTTTCGGATACTCCCGCGATAGTATTGATATTCCTTCTTCAAGAAATCCTGTATGTGCTTCTGTGACATACCCGACATTCAGATCATCCCAATCATCAAATCTGGAGTTTTTTCCAATGGATTTTATAGACTGCGAAGCACGGATGATCTGCTTTGCATACTTTAGAGCGGCCTCCCCTTTTTCTGTCAATACCACACCTCTCCTGCTGCGATAAAACAGCTTATATCCTAGTTCTTTTTCAAGGTGAGAGATCTGCTTGCTCAAGGCTGGCTGAGAAACAAAAAGCATTTCAGCAGCTTTTGAAACACTCAGAGTATCGGCTATCGTAACAAAGGCAATGATTTCCTGGCTATTCATCTTCTTCAGATTATGGAAGCAGTGCATTTTCGTTCAATCTGAAAATACAGTTCTTCTTCATTTGATATTTTAATATGCAAAGCAGAAAGGTGCCAGCACAATCAAATTATGGCTTAACCATGCGGTTCTCAACACATCTTCACTTTTTTGAAAATTCCTTGTTGACTTTGCCATAGGGGCGCGGTATTATAACTGAGCATTCGGTAAGAGTTGGGCCTGTAGCTCAGGTGGTTAGAGCGCACCCCTGATAAGGGTGAGGTCGTTGGTTCAAGTCCATTCAGGCCCACCATTATTCTTACTTGAATCTGTATGGGGTTATAGCTCAGCTGGGAGAGCACCTGCTTTGCAAGCAGGGGGTCAGGAGTTCGATCCTCCTTAGCTCCACCATCAGAAAGACATCCGAAAGGGTGTCTTTTTTCTAGAAAAGAGACCTGACTATGGCAAAAGAACTCACGCGCGTGGAACAGATTGAGCGCAGCATCATCACGACCTACAAAACAGACCTCTGGGCACCCTTTCTCACTTCCATCAACCGCTATGATCTGATTCAGCCGCATGATCGGATTGCAGTCTGCATCTCCGGCGGCAAAGACAGTTTCTGCATGGCAAAGATGTTCCAGATTCTGTCTAAGCATACCAAGATCCCTTTTGAGACCGAGTTTCTGGTCATGGATCCCGGGTACAGCGAAGCAAACCGGAAAAAGATTGAAGAGAATGCAGAAATTCTCGGAATTCCGATCCGGATCTTTGAAACCAATATCTTTGCAGTCGCAGATCATGAGCCGAAATCTCCCTGCTACCTATGTGCCAGAATGCGCCGCGGCCATCTCTATAACCAGGCAGAGATTCTCGGCTGCAACAAGATCGCACTGGGCCATCATCTGAATGATGTGATTGAGACAACGGTCATGGCTATGTTCTACAGTTCCAAGCTGGAAACGATCGTTCCGAAGGCGCACAGCGAGAACTTCCCTGGCATGGAGCTGATCCGGCCGATGTATTGTGTCAAGGAAAATGCAGTAATCCGCTGGGCAGCCATGAACAACCTGGAATTTCTGCAATGCGCGTGCAGGTTCACCGAGAATAATGCCAATCTTCATGAAAGCACATCGAAACGGAAAGAAGTCAAGGAACTGATCCGGGAGCTGAAGAAGAACAATCCGGAAATTGAAGATAACATCTTCCGTTCCCTCCACCGGGTTCAGATCGAGACATTTCCAGGCTACAAGGCAGATGGAGAGATTCATAGCTTTCTGGAGAATTACGGCAGCCGCAGGAAATTCCCCGGCTATGGGAAGGATCATTCATAGTTCATGCATGCAGGACTTCCGTCCTGCATTTTTCATGAAGTCCCCGCCTCCTTCTGAAGGATCAGTTCCTGTTCTCTGCAGAGCTCCGCATTCCTGCTTTTCTGGTAGAATGGTTCCGGAAAAACATTATGAAAATACAGGTACTGACTATCTTCCCTGAATTGTTTGACAGCTTTCTGAAAGCTCCGCTGACCGCCCGGGCTATTTCCCGCGGTGCGCTCAGTCTGCGGATCATTGATATCAGAACGTATGCAGAGGGGAGCTTCCGGCATATCGATGACAGTCCATACGGCGGCGGAGCCGGGATGATTCTGAAATGCCAGCCTGTGCTTGATGCCTTGCACGCTGCGGAATCTCCGGACTCCTGGCGCATTCTCCTCTCTCCTTCCGGAAGACCGTATGATCAGAAGCATGCCCACAAGCTTCTTCAGAAAGAAGATCTGATCCTGATTGCCGGCCATTACGAAGGGTTTGATGCGCGCATTGAAGAGGCTGCTGACGAAGAAATATCCACCGGTGATTATATTCTCTCCGGCGGCGAGCTGCCGGCAATGACAATCATGGATTCTCTGATTCGTCTGCTTGATGGAACGATCCGTCAGGAAAGCACTGAAGAAGAATCATTTGAAGATGGCCTTCTGGAGTATCCGCAGTATACCAAGCCACGAAGCTATGAAGGAAAACAGGTGCCGGAAGTGCTGCTGAGCGGCAACCATGAAGCGATCCGCCGCTGGAAGCTGAAACAATCCCTGCAGAGAACGCTGGAACGAAGGCCCGATCTGCTGAAAGACCGGAAATTTACAGAAGAAGAACAGAAACTGATGGAGGAACTATATGGAATCCGTGATCCGCGAAATTGAAATAACCGATATCGGAGGCTTCCGGATCGGCAACGCAGAGTGGGCAGATCTTGGAACCGGATGCACGGCCGTGCTGGCAGAGCGCGGAGCCAGAGCCGCAGTCAGTGTTCGCGGCGGAGCACCAGCCTCCCGGGAAAATGCTCTCCTGAATCCTCTTGCCGCAAATGATATGATTCATGCTGTGCTGCTGTCTGGAGGCAGTGCCTTCGGTCTGAGTGCGGCAGATGGAGTCATGCAGTATCTGGAAGAGAAAGGGATCGGCTTTGCGACCGGAGGAGGTCCTGTTCCGATCGTCTGCGTATCCTGTCTCTACGATCTGGAATTTGCTGAGAAAGGGAAACGTCCGGACGCATCACTTGCCTATGAGGCGTGCATACATGCCGGGAATTTTCAGGAAGGAAATCACGGGGCGGGAACCGGAGCTACCGTGGGCAAAATACTCGGAATGGATCACGCCATGAAATCCGGCATCGGCTGCGCTGCTTTTCAGGCAGGCGATCTGCAGGTCGGAGCATTGACCGCAGTGAATGCTGCAGGCAATATTATCGACCCGGATCACGGAACCTGGATTGCAGGAATTCATGAGGCAGACGGAACCATAATCGATGCTGAGGAAGCACTGTGTTCGCTTTCTGCCGGTTCGCTGCGATTTCATGAGAATACGACGCTTTCCGTGATTCTGACTAACGGGAAGTTCACGAAAACGGAACTTGCCAAGCTCGCTGATATGGCAAACGACGGCTATGCCAGAGCGATCCGTCCGGTTCATACGATGGTTGATGGAGATTCAATCTACGCAATGACGAATGATACCGTGAAAGCAGATCTGAATATTGCCGGTGTTCTGGCCGTCAGAGCAATTGAGAAAGCAATTGTCTCAGCTGCAGAACATGCTGAAGCTCTGCGCGGATTGAAAGCCTGCAGAGACTTCCGGAGGAGTTTATGAGAGTGATTGAAGGAACTGTTCCATTTCATGGATACCGCACATGGTATCGCCTGATCGGCGAATGTACAGGAAACAGGAAACCTCTGGTCCTCCTGCATGGCGGTCCGGGCAGCACTCATAACTACTTCGAGCTGCTTGATCCCCTGGCAGAGCAGGGAAGAGCTCTGCTGATGTATGACCAGCTCGGCTGCGGCAGGTCCTATCTGGATGGTCATCCGGAATTATGGAAATTCGATACCTGGGATGAAGAACTATGCTGCCTGCTGGACCACCTGTCGATCAAAGAATATCACCTGCTCGGGCAATCCTGGGGCGGCATGCTGGCAATGGGATTCCTGCTGAAGCATCAGCCGCAGGGCTGTCATTCCGTGATCCTGTCTTCAACCCTGAGCAGCGCCTCCCTATGGGCAGACGAACAGCATCGCCTGATCACCTATCTCCCGGAAGAAGACCAGGCAGCGATTGCTGAAGCAGAGAAAACCGGAAACTTCACCAGCGAAGCATATCAGAAGGCGAATGCGCGATTCATGCGTCAGCATTGTGCAGCCGACCCTTCGCCGAATGATCCGGAATGTCTTCGCCGCCCGAAGAAAACCGGGAATGAAGCATATCTCTATGGCTGGGGACCAAACGAGTACAACCCCACCGGATCTCTTGGCTCCTTTGAAATCACAGAGCGTCTTCATGAGATCCATGTTCCTGCGCTGATCATGAGCGGAACCGATGATCTCTGCACGCCGCTGGTCGCCAAGACGATGGCTGACCATCTTCCGGATGCTGAATGGCATCTGTTTGAAGGATGCCGGCATATGTGCTTCAGAGAACATCCGGAAGAATACCAGGACATTCTCAATTGCTGGCTTGTTCACCACGACTGAAACAGGAGGCTCATCGCCTCCTGCTTTTTTCTATCCGAGAATCGTCAGCTCTTTCGAGTAATGATTCAGCACTTCATGTCCATTCTCCGTGATCAGAACAAGATCTTCAATTCTGACCCCGGTATCGCCAGGCAGATAGATTCCCGGTTCAATGGAGAAGAAATTTCCTGGCTGAGTCAGATTCCCGTTTGCGGAAGAGACATCTCCGTACTCATGATCCGCCAGGCCGATGAAATGGCCGAGGCGATGATTGAACTGCGGCCCGTATCCGCCTGCCGTGATCAGATCTCTTGCTTTCGCATCCACATCACAAAGCCTGATCTCAGGCTTCAGCATCTCTTCTGCCTGTTCATTTGCCTGTCTGACCAGTTCATAAATCCGCTTTACTCGTTCATCCGGTTCTTTCTTCCAGTAGAACGTGCGGGTCATATCCGAGCAGTAGTCGTTCACGACACAGCCGATATCAAACAGGACACAGTCTCCTTCCTTCAGAACTGTCTCATCCGGCATGTGATGAGGATCTGCCGCATTCGCACCGAAGCTCACGATCGGTTCAAATGAGTAGCCGGATGCACCGAGAGACTTGTAGATCTTCAGAGTCTGATCGGCGATCTCCAGTTCCGTCACCCCTTCATGCACGAGCTTCCGGAACGCCTCCATCGCCAGGTCATTGATTCTGGAACTCTCGCGCATCTTTGCCTGTTCTTCGAGGTCCTTGACTGCTCTTGCCTCATCGACTGCAAGGGAGCTGTTCACGATCCGCTCTGAGGAACCCGATTCCAGAAGCGGAAGCAGGAATCTCGATTCCATGGTCTTATCAACCCCAAGCACTTTCTCTGGATCCAGCTCCTGTCTGACCAGCCCCATCGGATCTTCAGTATCCGAGAACCATACCTTTCTTACTCCGATATCCTCATCGAAATAGAACAGGCGATTGACGAACAGAACCGGCTGCTGATTCTTCCGGATCAGCAAGGCAAGAAACCGCTCACCCGGGAAAATCCACTTTCCGGTAAGCCAGAATATCGCTCTTGGCTCCGTTACAAGCATTTCATCTGCACCGATCTCGCTGAGCCGGTCCAGCACACGATCCAGCCGTTTCTGATTCAGCATCCAAGATTACCTCCCGCAGTTTCTGTCTGCAGGTTTCATTGTATCACCGAAGCGCCCCTAGCCTCCCCAGGAGATGCTCGTTTCGCCGCCATCCGAACCATGGGTTTCCGTCACCGTTTCAACATCATAGTAGTATTCTTCCGCCGGCGGCACATATGGAGCAGGTGCTTCCATTGCAGGTGTCTGCACCGGAGCAGGAATCGAGGGGGTCACTGATGGCTGCGAGGGCGGGCTTTCCGGTGATGGGGAGGAAGGTTCAATGTCAATCAGATGTACCTTCAGTACCGCTTCAGCCCGATTCCCGGAATGATCGCTGAGGGCATAAACCACTTCCTGTTCTGTCTCTTCGCCCAGCTCATCACAGCATTCCACCTCATCCGAAAGATCTCCATCCACCGCATCATACGCCCGATTCAGCCACAATCTGCAGCTGAATGGCGCTCCGCGGATCGACTGCACTTCTCGTAACTTCAGAGAAATCTCCGGAGGCTCCAGATCCTCAAACACGACTCTCAGAATCTGCTGCACTTCCTGACGGTTCGTTTTCGCCCGATACACCGCAAGCCGATTCTCCGGATGATCCGCAGTGATCTCTTCCGGAAGAATCAGCTGTGCTTCTTGGGAACATGCATGCACATAGTTCTCCGGATGAAAGGTTTCGCCGCATGGAATTCTCACTTCCTTTGCGGTAAGCTCCAGCTTCAGCTCCTTCTTTTCCGGAAATGCCATTCCGGCCAGCACTGCCAGTGAGCCAGCCGCTCCGATTGCCGCGACCATTCTGACAGGAATCTTCCGCTTTTTCTTTTCAGGGATATCCGGAATCGCAGTTTCCGTCTGTGCGAAGATCTCGTGCATTTCCCTTGCCGGAATCCAGCTGACCGCCGCTTTCTGAATGAGCCTGCTGTCTTTTCCCGCTTCCAGTGCCAGCCGGATCTCCTGCATCTGCAGATAGTTGAACTCATGGCGTGCAAACAAGCCAATCTGTTCCTCGCTCAGTCCGTCTTTCCGCCCTTTTTCAATTTCTTCCTGCTGCAGACAGGTAAATGCACGTTCTTCGCTCATCAGTCCCTCACAGCTGCCTGCAGCACATATCGGACATCTGATCCATTCAGATTGCAGGTTACCAGCGTGACAATGCCCAGCCCGCTGTCCATGACACCATCCCGTTTCTGAATCAGATACGGAATCGTATTCAGAAACATTTCCTTCCGCTCTTCTTCCAGCGGCATGCCGGCATCTGCCCAGCCAAGATACACTGATTCTTCATCCAGATCATATTCTCCGAACGAGACAATCAGACAGTTCTTCCTGCCGGATTCTTCCATCAGCGTGAATTCCGGATGGTTCATGAAGTAAGCCTGGTCCGCAAACTTCTTCAGAAACGTGAAATTCCAGTCTTTGGTCTTCGAGGCATGCCCGTAGATCACAAGATTATCCGGCTCATAGGTCATGGCATCCGTGAACACGCTTCCCATCGTATCGTACTCCCCATGCAGGTTATGTTTCATCACTGTCTCATCATTGCGGACACTCACTACAGGAATCGAGCGAAGCACGCCTTCATCGCGGAATTCCAGGAGGTACTTCACATCCGGGTTGATCCTCTGCCAGTCTTCCAGCGATTTCGGAGAAGAAGACTCTTCTGAAGCAGAAACATATTCTTCCGCCCTCGAAACCGGAAGATTCATCGCCTCTGAAACATGTTCCGAAGCTTCCGGCAGAAGCCCTCCGGATAGGATTCCGGCAGCCGCTGCACTCACTACCTTAACCCAGGGGCGCAAGCTTCTCCTGCTCATTCCGTCCCCATCTTTCTGCGCTTGAGAACCCGGCGCACCGTTGTCGTCGTCTTGGCATTGGTCCGATGATTCACCACAGTATCTTCATTGGTTTCCGAAGTAGGAACGATGACGGTGCACGCATCTCCGATCATGTATCCAAGCGGTGAACGCGTCTCGCAGATCCGGATCCGGTGGCCATACTTCAGATCCGCAAATGACACCATTCCTTTTTCTACTATGCGGATTTCTGTCTTTCCTTCAGCGCGCACGAGATACGTTCCTTCCGGAAGACCGGTGAATACCGCTCTTCCATCCGCATCCGTATATGCCCTTGCCGCAACCCGATCCGGCTCATCCTGAGGATGGACCGTCACTTCGATTCCTGCTCTTCCTGCTTCTGATTCACTTCTCTGGTCATGAGAAGAAAGATACCAGGAATTACCAGACTGATCAGAGAGGGTCACGCCGGCAATGATTCCATTCTTCCGGATGACCTCCTTCACAGTCAGCGTCTCTTCTGCCTCCCATTCCATTGCACCGGAAGTATCTTTCCCGATCCAAAATCTCTGCCCGTGCAGAGAACAGACCCCATTCTGAGGATCTTCTGCCAGCCAGCTTTCCGTACCATACCGGAACGTTTTTCCTTTTTCTGTCTTCGAAATCATTTCATATTCAGGCAGTGCGGCGGTATGACGAATCGGTGCTTTCAGAGTGCTCCCTTCTTTCAGAGAAGAATACTCCGGCCGCTCCTGAAGCTCTTCAAACGTAAGCGGAACTGTTTTTCTTGGCATCGTTTTCCGGATGACAATTCCTCCGCTGACCGCCTCGCCAAGATCAATTTCACCTTTTCCTGCATGGTCCGAAGATCTTCCGATCGAGATCGGCACGGCAGCACTGTCTCTTGGATCTGCAGCAGTCGCATGCACGATTCTGCGCTTCTCTGCTGCGTTTCCGAAGAGATCATCTGCCGCCTCTGTCTCTGCTGACAGAATCCTGTAGAAGCAGAGAACCGATCGCGGCTGCTTTTCTGCAATCCGGAATACTGCTCCTTTCTTCAGCTCTTCCGCCTGACGTGTCAGGTCACTGTACAGGAATGGTGCCGAGGCTCCGACTCCTTTTTTCGGAATAGCGATCATTCCTGTCCAGGTATCTCCCTGCTGCTCTTCCACGATCACTTCAGCATCCTTCACTTCCCGGATCCGATAGGCATGAAGCGGTCCATCCGGCTTTGCCGGCCATACCGGTATCAGATCTCCTGCCACGGTCTCCGGAGGAAGATCTGCCAGTGCAATCAGAGGATCATTCTTCTCCTCATAGCCTTCTGCATAAGTGATATCCGCTGCCCGGAACCATGCATTATCCAGCAAGGTGCGCTGATTGTCCTGATCTTCCTTGTAGACCCGGATGCTCAGTCTTCTGAGACGATTCGTCCATACCGAATGCAGCTCCTCTTTCTCAGAAGAAACTTCCATACTCAGAAACAGAACCGGATCCATATTTCCGTATTCATATCCCTTCGGACACTTTGTCTCCAATGCAAGATAGTTTCTGCCCCATTTCAAGCCTTCGATCCTGAGTCTCCCTGTCATCTGCTCTGCGGGCAGGACACAGACTGATTTCTTCTCGTTCTGCGGTGATAAATACCAGTAGGTTCCAGGAGCAAACCCAGACAGATCCGCAGCTCCATAGACATCCGTAGTCCGCTCCCCCGCCTTGTTCTTCAGAGCTTCATCCGAAAAGAATTCCAGTTTGACTCCAGGAACCGCAGCATGATGGCGAAGAGGATCCAGAATCCGCACATACTGATGACCGGTTTTCCCGGAAAATAACAATAGTGCATCAATATCCTGCTCTTCCTGATCTGAGCAGAACAGAATCCGTGTCCTTTCCAGTACCGACCCATCTTTCTTCATCTGAACCAGAATGGCAGAACCAGGTCCTTCCGATCGGATGATCTGATGTTCCGTATTCAGATACACGTTCTGATCTGCCTGTTCCAGTTTCCAGGAATCCGCCTCTCCAAATTCGCTCAGCACATAATCCATTCCGCTCTTGCGTACATGCAGGTATTCGGTCTCCAGCGGATGTCCTTCAGGCTTTTCCTCAACCGTGAAACTCTTCTGATCCTGAAGATCCATCAGTCTTGCAATCCTGCCTCTTCCTGGCATGGAGCTTAAGGACACCAGCTTCATCTTTCTGCCCTTCAATACATAGATGTCTCCTCTGATCAGTTCCAGCGGCAGCTCCATCACGTCCTCAAAATCCATCTCTTCCCCTGCTGCATTTCCGGAAGTGATTCTTCTGGCTTCTGATCCATCTTTCAGAACGATCTCCTGATCTGAGATGGACTGAATCTCAAAGAGACTGTCATTCAGGCAGAGATGGCCGCCTTTCTGTTTCGGCTGATGCAGCGCATGTTCAAGATCCTGCCACGCAAGCGCATCCGGCTTCTTCACTCTGAGCCGGATCGGATCTTCTCCATGAATCTTCTCAGCCTGATGAGAATCCGAGATTGCTTCTGAGAAGCAGTGATAGGTACGCCCTGACTCCTCCGAAATCACCTGTTCGAGATTTTTTCCATCGCCTTCTGACGAAATCATCCAGGTCTTTCCGTCTCTCACAATGCTGGTCTTTCCAGCCAGATCTGCTGAAGCAAATGGAGCATCCTTCTCCCAGAGATAGGAAACCCGGAAAGGATCCAGTGCTTCCACAAGATAGGAAATCCCATCTGCCTCAACCACATCCCCGCTCCTCAGGATTCTCTGATACGGAATCGCAAATGAATCTCCTTCTGCACAGCTTTCTGAATTCAGATCCGCATAGTGCAGCGGCAGGATAGATTCCTGCCCGCTTCTTGCAATCCGCCATCTTCCTCTCTTGCCCTGGATGACTGCTTCCCGCTTATTTTCATCCGCAGAAAGAATCGTCCAGACATTTCCTTCCTTGTCTTCAAATACCGTTCCTTTTTCTGCCTTCAGCGGCAAAGCCGTCCAGATCACTCTGCAGGACTCCTGGGGAGCGATCCATAATGGCGTCCGGTACGGATCTTCCTTCCAGATGATTTCGTATTCCGGCTGCTGCATTCCGGTTCTATGGAACAGGATGGTTTCTTCGATCTTCCTGAATGCATGATCAGTTCGGACAGAAGGATGCAGATGAACCGTATACGAAACTCCATCCTGGACCATGCACAATTCCAGATCCTTTTCTCCATGCATAGCCACCGGCTTCAGGCTCTCATTCCAATGCATCGGAACAGGAGTCTTCTCCGGTTCTTCAGAAGGCTGAGGGTCTGGGGATTCCGAAGGCATCATAGAGGAAGACGGAACCGGTTCTGCAGATTCAGAGGAAGCTGGCTCTTCAGAAGAAACCGGAATCTGGGATGGCTCCTGGAATTCTCCTTCAGGAAGCACTTTCCCGTCTTCTTTTTCCGCAGATGCATGCACATACTGCCAGTCGCTCTCGTTCAGCTCTTCCCATTGCGGGCCGGCATACGGAATGGTCTCTGTCCGGGAAATCGTCTTTGTCAGCTTCTCTTCCTGCATGCATGAAACTTCTCCATAGGTGAGGTCCGTTTCCTGCCCTGCCTGATTTCCATCTGCCGCCTTCAGAATCCTGGTCCCATCTGCCGTGACATGGTAAAGATTTCCTCTGCTGTCAGCCAGATCATACTCAGCCGGATGCACGGCAGCTACTTCAAAGGAATGATGGTCTTCGATTTCCGAAGGAAGATCGCTCTGGCTGACCCAGCGAGGCTTTGCGAGAACATATTCCCTTCCTTCTGTCTGCACCGCAATTTCATGAATGCCGATCGATGTGACCGCAAAGGTCTGAAGCTCTTCAGACCCAGGAATCTTCTTTGTGAACTGATCCCCGACATGAAGCTGACGGAGATCCGGAAGATCACTGATGCATGGTGCAGGATCATCCAGGGAAATCCGGAAGATGCGCTCGCGATGAAGCGTCACCTGATGATCAGAAGGATTCTTCAGCACGTACGATATTCCATTGATGACGACACGTTTTCCTTCTTCTATCGGGATTCCGTAAGCAGCCGCGCTTTCCGCAGCCTGCGCATAAGAAGGCTCAGTTGTTTCGGATGCGATCAGGTCTTCCGATGGATCCAGGTCTGATACCGTCACGGTACCTCCGCTGACTCGCTCGATTCTCAGATGAAGAACTGCAGTCTCATCATCTGCCGGGTCAAACGTTCCATGCATATTCACGATACGGCGGACTTCAAAAGTTTCTCCTGCCTGGATTTTCTCCGGCAGCTGATATCTGGAAATGATCAGTTCCTGATGTTCATTCCGTTTCTGCAATGACGCTTCTGCAATCCACTCAGAAGGGGTTTCCTGTTCAATTTCATACTGCCAGCCATTGAACCGGAAGCTTTTCTCCTTCCCGTTTCTGCTATGCTCCAGCAGCTGCCTTGCGGTCAGAGAAGGAACAGATGCCGGCATATGATCCGTAATTCCGGCCTGCACTTCTTCTCCGGAAAGATCCAGATCTCCGATTTCATAAACCGATATTTCCGCATCATTCAGCTTCTGGTCCGGATCTTCTTCATCCTGCTTGATGAGTTCCAGCGTAACCTCTCTCAGACGATTCACAAACACATAAGAAGCGGTGGTTCCGCCTTTTCCTGTTTTCACGATATCATGTTTCCGAATCACCTGAAACCGATCCGAAGCAGAGCGTTCTTCAATCCAGAAAGAGTGCTCTGCCGGAAGATCCCGGATTCTGATTACTCCATCCGGGTCTGCTCTGCAGATCATCATCGTGCCATCCGGATTCTTCCAGGCTTCTCCCTCAGTTCCATCTTCGTTCATCATGCCGAAACAGAATTCGGTCCCTGCTGTCCAGGAACCAGACCTTCCGTACTCATCCATCTTGCGGATCTCAAGATCAGCAGTTTCAGCAGTCACTGCAAGCTGAAAACGCGGAACCGGATTCTCAGAGCCTGCCGCAAACAGCCGCTGAGAATGATCCGGTCTTGTATACAGCAGAATTCCATTCTGCATTGCTTTCCACTCTTCTGGCTTTCTCTGAAAAGTCAGAACTGCATTGCGGAAGGAGGGATCTTCAATCTTCAGCTTCAGCAGATCTGCTTCCGAACTGACAGAAAGGCCCGGATGGGTTTCCTCAGAATGATCAGAGAAATGCTCCAGCATGCCATGGTCATCCCTCAGTTCCAGAGGAATCCCGTACACCATGCCATAAGTACGAATCCCCTGATTGCTCTCTGCAAAGGAAGGAACCGTATCATAAGATTCAGCAAGATCGAGGATCCGGTTCATGACCGCATCCAGATTCTTCCGTCCCTCGGTTCCCTCATCCATGCCAAGATCTGCATGCTTGCGAAAACTCAGAGAACGATTGATCAGATCATAGGATGGCGAGCCAAGCACTTTCCAGATCAGCATCTGGGTTGCAGCATAGGTTTCTGCATCCGATCCGGTCATAGGATTCCCATAACCGAAATAAGCAATCCGCTTGCATAATGTCTTCTGCTCTTCCGGCAGAAGATCCCATACTCCAGACTGATACATCGGCCCTTTTCCTGCCTGAATCTGCACCGTCACTTCGGGTTCGATGCAGTAAGCAGGTTCGCCATCGAACTTCAGAATCGAAAGAAATTCCCTCTCTCCTTTCCGCTCCGGAACCAGGGCGTCAAAGGTTGCGATCCGTGCTTCACAGATGAGCTGGCTGCTTCCCTCGATTCCTGCAGATCCTTCCGGAACGGGCAATTCAGTCTCCTCTCCTCCATCAGGTACAGTTTCCTGTCCTGCAGGAGGTTCAGAAGAATCCTGTGTTTCTGCAGAAACCTGGAATTCACCAGCAGGTACCAGCATGAATAATGCCAGCAGAACTTCAAAGATACGTCTCATGCATTTCAATCTCCTCATCTAATTCATAGCGAGAAGATGCAAGTTTCCCTGAGGAGAAACATACCGCCGGATTCTGATTCCCGAACGCTGCTTTCTTCTGAAGAAGATACTCGATGGATCACCATCCGAATGACAATTTCCAGAGATTCCCTCTTCAGGCAAACCGCTTTTCAGTACAAAAAAGCCCGCATTTCTGCGAGCTTTGCAGCAATCGGATTAACGCTTGCTGTACTGCGGTGCACGACGAGCACCTTTGAGACCGTACTTCTTTCTCTCCTTCTCACGAGCATCACGTGTCAGGAATCCAGCCTTCTTGAGGACCGGACGATAATCAGCGCTAGCTTCGCACAGAGCACGAGCAATACCGTGGCGCATTGCTCCAGCCTGGCCAGCATAACCGCCGCCCAATACGTTGATCTTGATGTCGAACTGTCCCTGCGTCTCTGTGAGAACCAGCGGGCTGTTGACAATCATGCGGAGAGTAGCCTGCGGCAGATACTCTTCCAGAGACTTGCCGTTGACTGTGATCGTGCCTGTGCCAGGAGTCATAAAGACACGGGCCGTAGACTTCTTACGACGTCCAGTTCCTTCGTAAGTTACAGTATTCTTCTTTTTCGTAGCCATTTGTCCTTACCCTTTCCCTTACTTTTTGATCTTCAGCTCCACAGGCTTCTGAGCTGCGTGCGGATGTTCCGGTCCTTCATAGACGAACAGATGTCCGCGCATGACATCTCCCAGCTTGTTGTGCGGGAGCATGCCCTTGATCGCCTTCTCAACCCACTCAACGGTGTACTGCTCACGCATCACCTTTGTGGATCTCACACGCAGTCCTCCCGGATACATGGAATGAGAATAGTAGAACTTCTTCGCATCCTGATCACCGGTAATCTTAACCTTGTCTGCATTGACAACAATTACGTAGTCACCGCAGTCAACGTTCGGTGTGTAAGTCGGCTTGTTCTTGCCTCTTAAAACAGTTGCTACCTGGGTTGCAAGACGGCCCAGTGTGCAGTCAGTCGCATCCACAACATACCAGGTACGCTTGACTTCACTTGGCTTGATCATCGTAGTCTGACGCATCATAATCAATTTCCTCCAATAGATACATGTCTTTACCGGGGACTTGTATTCATTTTGGCAGATGCCGTATCACATTCTATTAAATACCGGTGTCAAAGTCAATTCAAAATGAAGCATTTTCCGCTGAAATCCGGCACATTTTCATCTGTTTTCTTTCCGTTTCCCCTGGATCGTTCTCAGGCTTCATCTTCCTTCTGATCTCCTTTGAAAATCAGCTCAGCAGACTTCACCTGTTCGATCCAGATCATCTGCTTCTTCAGTGCCCTGCGGTCAATCAGACGCAGCTCAGCAGCCGTCCAGAGGGAGAAAGAACCGATGACAGAAATAATCTCTGTGAAAAATTCATATTCGGATACTTCGAGGACGAAATAAAGGGACAGAAACAAGGTCCCGATCAGAATCATCTTCCAGAACTGAACGAGGTTCGCATCCAGGTCCCATTGGCGTTCAAACTGTTCGACCTGATAATGTTCGCGGACCAGATTCCGGATCTCATCCTGCTCTTCTTCCGAAAAAGCCCGTCCGTGAAATTCAATGCGCAGCTTCACCGCAGAAGGAATCAGATCAGACTTGCGATCAATGCAGTCAAAGATTTCCTGATTCAGCTCCTTCTGCTGGTCCATCGTAAGAGGATCCAGTACCTCATATCCTTCCGGAATCCGGATCAGGATCCGCCCTTTTCCATCCGGACCGATATACTCTTTCCGGATATACCCTGCCATCTGCGCGTTTCTTGAGGCATCGCTCTCAAGCCGCATCTTCGGAATTCTTCTGATCATGAATCACCAGCCTGCAGGACATGCCTGCATAGTTTTCCAGCTGAAGGACCAGCTTCTCTGCTTCCTCTGCGTGTTCGGCATCCGTTTCGAGAACTGCTTCTTCCTCCAGAATGCGGAAAACCCCATACAGCCTTTCCTCATGCCGATCTGCAAACGCATAGGCACCAGGAATCGGCGGGTCGCCATCTTCCGGAAGAAACTCCCGGACTACGGAAGCACTTGTCTCAGCAAGGACTTCAAAGTAGTTCACTTCCATCAGCGTCAGTCCTTCCGGCTTGGCATTGCGTCGGGCAATTGTCTTGGAACGAGCCTCAAGAAGTGTCTGGATCTGCTGCGGCTGCATTCTGCCGCGGCCGCACTCCAGCAGCGCTGCCGTCATCATCCGCACCATATAACGCAGAAATCCGCGTCCCCGAAACGAAATCACCAGTTCTTCCCCTTCCATGAAGAACGTGATGGATTCAATCGTCCGAACCTGATCCGGAGTCTCTTTCAGAGAATTGGAATTGAACGAGGTGAAATCATGCGTTCCGATCAGATACTGTGCCCCCTGCTTCATCGCATCCACATTTACCGGATACGGGCACTGATATGCAGCATCCTTTCGGAATACATTGTATTCTCCCAGGTTGATCCGGTAGTCATAGCGCTTATCCCGCACGCAATAGCGGGCATGAAACAGCCGGGATACTTTCTCGACTTTCCGGATATGAATATCCCCAGGCAGGAATCCATTGATCGCCCCCTGCCATTTCCGCTCGCTCATGTCGCGCTCAGTGTCAAACTGAAACACCTGTCCCCAGGCATTCACCCCGGCATCTGTCCTGCCAGCCGCAAGAATCGGGGT
Source organism: uncultured Erysipelotrichaceae bacterium (assembly GCA_900314905.1). Classification (GTDB taxonomy): domain Bacteria; phylum Bacillota_I; class Bacilli_A; order Erysipelotrichales; family Erysipelotrichaceae; genus Bulleidia. The sequence continues at coordinate 38,183 of OMXA01000006.1, read as the reverse complement.
TCTCACCCCTAGAATCCGCTCCAGAGCAGATTCAATCTGTTCCTGAACGGAATCCCCATGGCGCTGAGACTGCCAGCCGCAGTATCGGGCACCGCAATAAGAAACCGTGCATTTATAGCGCATCAGGCAAAATAGGAAAGCCAGATCATCAGACCTAGCACAGCAGCCGACCCGCAGAGCAGAAGCCAGTCATTGCTGCGCATCTTCAGAACCTTGTAGCGCGTACGCGGTTCTCCAGGTGCATAGCCTCTTGCTTCCATGGCATTGGCCAGATCCTCCGCCCTCTGAAAGGCACTGACAAACAGCGGCACAATCAGAGAAAGAATCGCCATGATCCGCTCTTTCAGCTTGCCTTCCTTCATATCAACCCCGCGGCTTTCCTGAGCCTTCATGATCCGGCTGGTCTCATCAATCAGGTCAGGAATAAACCGCAGCGCGATACTGATCAGCATCGCAATCTCATGGGAAGGAACCCCAACCCTCTGAAACGGCTTCAGAAGATCCTCAATTCCAAGCGTCATATCCAGCGGCTTAGTCGTCGCGGTCAGACACGTCGTGATCATGATCATCAGCAGCAGGCGCACCACAATATACAGGGTCTGCAGAATCGCATCCAGATGGACCTGAAACCCGAACAGCGTAAACGCAACTTCTCCTGTCCGCACCGCCAGACAGTTGATGATCAGAAGAAAAACCATCATGAACATCATCGGCTTCATGGACTTCAGAATATACCTGAAGCTCAGCTTGCCAAGCAGAATCACCACGCTGACCGTCACGAAGATGATCAGATAGCCAAGCCACCCTGCCGGAAAGAAAATTGCCACCAGCATCAGCAGCATCGCACCGATCTTTGCCCGCGGATCCATCTTGTGGATCGGCGAATCCAGCGGCATGTATCTTCCTAATGTGATATTACCCATGATGCTTCACCTGCTTTGCAATGCACGAAGCAAGCGCCTCCAGCGAATCTGCAGAATCCGGAATTTCAAAACCCTTTTCTCTCAGCATATCCCGCATGCGGATCAGGGCAGGAGGAAGAATATCCATATCTTCGCATGTCCGGCTGTTCCGGAAGAACTCCTTCACGGTCGTATGGATCCTGGGAGCTCCGTTGGCCATCACTATCACTTCATCAAAATAGCGGAACACCTGTTCCATATCATGCGTCACCGTCAGAACCGTGATGCCCTTTTCCTGATTCAGCCGCTTGAACAGCTTCATCATTGAAACAGTCCCCTTCGGGTCCAGGCCAGCCGTCGGCTCATCCAGCACCAGCACCTTCGGCTCCATTGCCAGAATACCTGCAATCGCAACCCGGCGCTTCTGACCCCCGGAAAGCTCCAGAGGAGATCGCTGCTCAAAGCTCTCATCCAGCCCGACCAGCTTCAGCGCCATTCTTGCCTTCTGTTCCGCTTCTTCCTGAGACACGCCGAAGTTGCGCGGCCCGAATGCCACATCCTTCAGCACTGTTTCTTCAAACAGCTGGTACTCCGGAAACTGGAAAACGAGGCCAACATCTCCTCTTAACCTCTTGAGACCCTTAGGCTCCGTGCCTGCCTCAATCGTGCGATCCAGCACCTTCACCGTTCCGGCACTTGGCAGCAGCAGTGCATTCAGATGCTGTACCAGCGTGCTTTTGCCTGAACCAGTCTGTCCGATGATCGCAGTCATCTTTCCTTCATGAATCTCCAGATTCACATCCGTGAGGGCGACATACCGGTATGGCGTTCCGTCGCTGTAGATATGACTTACATGTTCGAATGCAATCGGCACAGCTCGTCCACCAGTCCTTCCATTGTCAGCGTTCTGCCCACGTTCACGCCATCTTTCTTAAGTTCCCGGATCAGCTTCACGCTGAACGGCAGATCCAGCTGGATTTCTTCCAGCTTCTTTTCCTGGCGGAAAATCTCTTCCGGGGTTCCGGTCATCGCAACATGTCCTTCGTGCATGGCAATGACATAATCACTGCTCACCACTTCCTCAATATCATGGGTAATGGAAAGAATCGTCAGTCCGGATTCCTTATGCAGTTCCATGATGACTCGCTTGATCTCAGCCTTTCCCTGCGGATCCAGCATGGAGGTTGCTTCGTCAAAGATCAGAATATCCGGGTGCATCGCCAGCACCCCGGCAATCGCCACCCGCTGCTTCTGACCGCCGCTGAGATGCGTCGGCTCGCTGCCGAGATAATCGGTCATTCCGACTTTCGCAGCATACGTATTGATCAGATCATCCATCTGTTCCTGCGGAACGCAATGATTCTCGAGACCGAAGGCAATATCATCCCTTACCGTAGAACCGATGAACTGATTATCCGGATTCTGGAAAACGATGCCGATCCTGGAACGGATCTGTCTCAGATGTTCCTCATCCAGTTCCATGTCCTCAATCCGGATATCTCCGCTTTTACGTTCCAGCAATCCCGTGATCAGCTTGGCAACCGTAGACTTGCCGGAACCATTATGTCCGACAATTGTCGTATAAGTCCCTTTTTCCACAGAAAAAGACACCTCTTCTACTGCATTCGTTTCCTGATCATAGGAAAATGTCAGATTTCTGACGTCAACAATGCCCATTCCAAGCGTCCTTTCCCACCTGTTCAAAAAGCTTACTCATTATAGCAAACACCGCAGTAAAAACCATGCAAAAGCCTGCATTTCTGCAGGCCTCATGACTTAAGCTTCGATCTTGTAGCCCTCGTAGGAGCCTTTCAGGCATCCTACCTGATTCGCTACGTTGAAGATATCCGAGAGAATCGCACCATTCTGCGTAAACATCTTATGCACTGCCTGGCACTCCTTCTCTCCGAGGTCCTCCACCCCGAATCCATTCTGCTCTGCAATCGCACAGAACTGGGCTCTGGCTTCCGCCGTGTCAAACTGCGCTTTATGCGTAATCGTCACCAGGGTATCTTCCGGATACTCTTCATTGAAGGCATCATTTCTTCGAAGCTGCTCTTCAATATAATCCAGACTCAGATAGGGATACAGCTCACTGATCTCCTTCACTTCCGGAGCATATTCCTTAGCAGGCGAATCTTCCCGCTTATCGGAAGACTCCTCGTCATCCTGATCAATTTCAATGAAATTGACAGAATCATCCTCCTCTTCTTCCGGTGCAGAATCCTTCTTCCTGGTGACTGTCTTGACCGCCGCTGTCACAGCGATCGCAGCCCCAGTCGCTGCCGCAAGTGCCAGAAATCTACGAAACATATCATCAACCTCTCTATGCAAGACATTCTAGCACAAGGCCGAAACAGAAAACAGCGCTTTTCCGGTCTCAATGTGCCAGGAGATAGGCAAGAATCGAAACCGCATTTGCCGCCGCTCCTTTGCGGATCTGATCTCCGCAGCAGAACAGCGAAAGCCCGCCGTCAAATACCATATCCGGCCTCAGCCGTCCGACATACACGCGATCCTGGCCAGAGGTATCCAGCGGCATCGGATAGCCGTCTTCAAGATAGACATCTCCATCAAACCGGGAAATTGCCTCGGCAGCAGCCTCAACGGAAACCGGTTCTTCGCACGCCACGCTCACCGAAATCGAATGAGAACGATATACCGGCACCCTGACACAGGTGCAGGTCACTTTCATATCCGGATTATGCAGAATCTTCCTGCCTTCATTGCGCATCTTCAGTTCTTCGCTCGTGTATCCCTCTTCCTTCCCGCTGCCGATCCACGGAATGCAGTTATACGCAATCTGGGCAGGGAATACCGAAGGCTTCACTTCTTTTCCTTCCGCCAGATCCTTCACTTCCTGTTCCAGTTCCTCGATTCCATGCATGCCAGCTCCGGAAACCGCCTGATAAGTCGATGCAATCAGCTTGCGGATCGGACTGATCCGGTGAATCGGCGCAACTGCCATCAGCGTAATGATCGTGCTGCAGTTCGGATTCGCTATGATGCCATGATGATTCAGCGCATCAGAACCGTTGATTTCCGGAATCACCAGCGGAATATCCTCTTCCAGACGGAACGCACTGGAATTATCGATATATACCGCCCCGCTCTTTCTGATTGCCGGTGCCCATTTCTTTGACGTATCGGCATCGACCGCCCCCAGCACATAATCCAGTCCCTCAAACCATTCTTCTCTGACTGCATGTACCGTCAGCTGCTTTTTCGCAAAGGGCAGAATCTTCCCTTCGCTTCTCGGGCTGGCCAGCAATACCAGCTCATCCGGAATGATCTGCTGCTCCTCCAGACATTCCATCATCTGGCGCCCAACGGCACCTGTTGCCCCGAGTATTCCGATTCTCATCAGCGAGTCCTCTCTTCCGCAATGAATTTCCGGTAGATGCACTGGATTGCCTTCTCAAAATCCCGATTCATGACCCCGACCACAATGCAGAGCTCATCTGAGCTCTGGCTGATCGTCTTGATATTGATCTTGTTATGGCCGAACTCTGACAGCAGCCTTCCGGACATGCCAGGCTGCTCTTTCATCGCCCTGCCGACCACTGCGACCAGCGCAAGATGTTCTTCAATTCTGATATCCTCCGGATGCAGCTCCTCTTTCAGCCTGCCGACGATATCATACAGACAATTCTGAACTGCCTCCGAGCTGACCAGCACCGAGAACGTATCAACAGTGGTCGGAACTTCTTCAATACTGACATGATAATCTTCAAACGCCTGCAGCATCTTCCTGAGAAATCCGACTTCCGCCGACGAATGATTCTTCACAATCGTGATGGAAGTATAGTCTTTTCTGCCGGTGATGCCGGTGATGGCATGCGGCGGATCACTCCGGTCCAGCTCGGTGCAGTCATTCAGAATCATCGTTCCGGGATTATCCGGTTCATTCGTATTCCGGATATTGATCGGTATATTCTTCGACTTCACCGGAAACACTGCATCATCATGCAGCACATTGGCACCCATGTAGCTCATCTCGCGAAGCTCGTTGTAATTCAGACGAGGAATGGAAACCGGATTCTCAACGATCTTCGGATCCGTCACATAGAACCCGCTCACATCGGTCCAGTTCTCATACACATCCGCATCCATCACATTGGCAATCACGGAACCCGTGATATCCGAGCCGCCTCGGCTCATGACCTTGATCGTGCCGTTGGGCAGACTCCCGTAGAATCCCGGAATCACCATGCCCTGCCCATCAGACTTCTCTTCCAGAAGCTGTCCGGTCCGCTGCAGATCGATGTCGCCATTGTAGCGGAATGCGATCACATCTGCGGCATCCACGAATTCATACCCAAGAAACTCCGCCAGGCACTTGCTGGTCAGATACTCTCCCCGGCTGACCAGATAGTCCGTAGACATTCCTTTCTTCATATAGGAACGAATCGCCGCAAACTCTTTTTCCAGATCAATTCTGAGGCCGAGATCTTCCCGGATCTGGTAATACTTTTCCTCAATCTGCGAAAAGATAGATTCATACGAAACCCCGAACCGCACATGTGCTTCGCAGAGATAAAGCAGATCCGTCACCTTGTGATCCTTCGAAGAAGACTTTCCGCACGCGCTGCTCACAATGAACTTCCGGGAAGGATCTGACAGCACAATCTGCTTCACCTTCCGGAACTGCTCCGCATTCGCAACTGAAGAGCCGCCGAATTTCGCTACCTTGATCATGCCTGCACCTCCGCAAGAAACAGATCAGGATCCTCTGCTCTCTTCAGCAGCGCTTCCAGATCCCTCCACGCCACCTTTTCTGTCAGAAGGCAGCCGGAATCCAGCTTCTCGGAAACCACTTCCCCGAACACTTCCGGAACTGCCGTTCTGATATAGTAGATTCCTTCTTTTTCGCTTAGATCCAGAGGCTTCTTCCTGAAAGAGCGTAAACCTTCTCTGTTTCCCTCTGAAACATCAATCAGATCCTGCACCATCGCATGCGCCGTCGGCAGACTGCCAGCCCCCTGTCCGGTAAATCCTGCCTTGCCTAGCGTCCGGCTGAGGGATTCGATGCCATTCAGATTGGATGGAATCCTGCTCAGATAATCGCTGTCCTTCACCATGACCGGCATCACCATCGCCATGACCGAATCCCCACGATCCTCTGCCTGTCCGATCAGCTTGATCGTCCGGTTTATCTTTTCTGCCTGAAGCAGATCTTCCCGGCGGATATTCCGGATTCCGTATGTCACAATCTCAGACGGATCCACCAGGGCATCAAATGCCTGCGCACAAGTCAGCATCACCTTGCTGCGGACATCAGCACCATCGATATCATCCCCGGGATCGCGCTCTGCATATCCGGCCGCCTGGGCTTCCTTCAGCATCTCTCCGAACTCTTTCTGCTCTTCCTTCATCACCGAAAGAATATAGTTCGTTGTCCCGTTGAAAATACCGCGGAATGATTCGATCGGCTCGATTCTGCGGATCCGCATCAGATTCTCCATCCACGGAATGCCGCCACCGACTGCAGCTTCCATCCGGAGCATCACATGATTCTTCGCTGCGATCTCCATCAGTTCGCCGTAATAAGCCGCAAGCATCTTCTTATTGGAAGACACCACGGACTTGCCATGTTCCAGTGCTGTCCTCACATAGGTATGAGCCGGTTCCAGCCCGCCCATGCATTCTGCAATCACATCTATTTCAGGATCCTCCAGAATCTCTGATGCCTCTGTTGTAATGCGCGCCTCTGTCACTTCATGCTGCGTGCGAACCAGAATCCTGGCAATCTCAAGATTCCTGACCTCTGCGGCCGTTCCCTGATCAATGATCTCCGTTACGCCGCTTCCTACCACTCCATGTCCGAGCAATCCGATCTTCATATCTGTCTCCTGACTATCACAGATGTATTCATATGGAATACAGTTGTATCCAAAACACAAACATAGTATCATACAGGAGTTATCCCTTCAAGGAGAATTCAGACATGAGATATCAGAGCACCAGAAACCCCAGCACTTCTGTCACCCCGCAGGAAGCAGTCCTGAACGGATTAGCCGAAGACGGCGGCCTTTTCGTTCCTTCCGAGCCGCTTTCTCTTCTGAAACCGGAAGACTACCTGAACAGAACATATCAGGAAACTGCAGAGAAAGTTCTTTCCGTTCTTCTGGACGGCTATTCCAGCGCCGCAATCAGACGCTCTGTCCTAAGTGCTTATGATTCCCGATTCACCAGTCCGGAAATCGTTCCGCTCAGAAGAATCAGCGATGGCTGGCTCATGGAACTCTGGCACGGCCCAACCAGCGCCTTCAAGGACATCGCGCTGACCATCCTGCCGCATCTGCTATCAGAAGCATATGCCGAAGAAGGACGTGATGACACCATCGCCATCCTCACAGCAACCAGCGGGGATACTGGCAAAGCAGCCCTCTCCGGATTTGCGGATGTTCCCCATACCGCAATCACGGTCTTCTATCCTTCTGACGGCGTCTCCAAGATCCAGAAGCTGCAGATGCAGACAAGCCGCGGCAGAAACATCATGGTCGCTGCGGTGAAAGGAAACTTCGACGACTGCCAGCGCATGGTAAAGACAGCCTGCCGCAGTGAAGAAGTCCTGAAAGCCTGCCATCATGTGACGATTTCCAGTGCCAATTCCATCAACATCGGCCGGCTCGCTCCGCAGGTCGTCTACTATTTCACTTCCTATGCAAAGCTCGTTGCTGAAGGTGCAGTCAATGCTGGCGATCCGGTGAACTTTTCCGTTCCGACCGGAAACTTCGGAGATATCCTGGCAGGATATCTTGCCCGGCAGATGGGGCTCCCGGTTTCCAGGCTCATCTGTGCCAGCAACTCCAATCATGTACTCACTGATTTTCTGAATACCGGTACTTATTCGATTCATCGTCCGTTCCATCTGACGATGTCCCCCTCAATGGACATTCTGATTTCCAGCAACCTGGAACGCCTGCTCTATCTGGAAAGCAGGGACGATGCCTTCGTCCGCTCGTGCATGGAGCATCTGCAGCAAGAAGGAAGCTACACCATTCCGAAAGAGATGCTGGCGCACATCCGGACTGTCTTTGCCGGCTGCTGGACCGACGAAGAATCCTGCCGCGAAGAAATCAGAACTCTGTTTGAAACCGAGCATCAGCTGATTGATCCGCATACTGCCATCGCATATCATGCCATGCATGAATATCAGAAAGAAACCGGCGATCAGACTCCATGCATTGTGCTTTCTACTGCCAGCCCGTATAAATTCGCAGCAGACGTCCTGAACTGCATTTCTGCGGAAAGCCCGGCAGATCCGTTCGATGCCATGCAGAAGCTTTCTGCAATCAGCAGCACCGAGATTCCGGAGGGCCTGGCGGAGCTGAGAAATCTTCCGATCCGGTTTAATACCGTGATTGAGAATCAGGATGGCATCGCCTTCATCCGGAAACGCATGGAGGAACTCTCTCATGATTAAGTTCCGCGTTCCTGCAACAAGTGCCAACCTCGGCCCCGGCTTCGACTGCCTCGGCCTGGCATTGACCTTATACAATACGTTTGAAATCGAACCTTCCGGAGAACTGATCCTCGAGAATACCGAACCCAGATTCTGCAATCCCGATAACCTCTTCATCAGAGCCTTCCGCAAAGCCGGCGGAACGAATCTCCGCGTCCGTTTTGACTGCAGCATTCCATCCTCCCGCGGTCTTGGCTCAAGCGCTGCGATGATCGTCGGCGGCATGACCGCTGCCAGACTGCTCGGAGTTCCGATCACTTCCGACCAGCTTTTCGAATTATCCGCAGAAATGGAAGGACATCCTGACAATGCGGCGCCTTGTATTTACGGCGGTCTGACTGCATGCATGATCCGAAGCAGCGGCCACTATCTCTCCCGCAAGCTTCCGCTTTCCGAATCCTTCCGATTCGCGGTTCTGATTCCGGACTTTGAAGTGTCCACGCACGAAGCACGTTCGATTCTTCCGGATACGTATTCCAGAAGCACCGCCGCAGGCAATTCCGCCCATGCGGTTCTTCTCACAGAAGCATTCCGCACAGGCGATCTCGAGCTTCTGAAAGAAGCAGCCCGGGATCAGCTTCATGAACCATACCGCAGCACGCTGATTCCTCACTTTGACGAATTACGGGAACTTGCCGAGGCAGATACGGATGGCAGGCTCCTGATCAGCGGCTCCGGTTCTGCCTGCCTGCTCATCAGCAGAAGATCGCTCAGCGAAGATGCGATCCGCAGGATCTCTGCATTCCCGGAGCACTGGAACGTCCTGCCGCTTCAGGCCGCTCATCATGGCGCAGAATATCTCGAGGAAGGAACATGGAAAAAGATTTTCTGATTGTTTCCAGAAAAATACTGCCGGATTACCTGGACCAGGTGATCAAGGCAAGGGAACTGCTTGCTTCGCATGAAGTTTCCAGCGTCACGGAAGCTGTTAAGAAGGCCGGCATCTCCCGCAGCACCTTCTATAAATACAAGGACTCCGTCTACCGGGCAGAAGAGGATCTCAGTTCTACCCGCAAGGCAGTCTTTTCCCTGCTGCTCAGGCATGAGGCGGGCAGTCTTTCCGAGGTCCTGACTGCGGTCAGCGAACATGGCGGCAGTGTCCTTACAATCTCGCAGTCACTGCCAGTAGCAGGCAAAGCAAGCGTTCTGCTCGCGCTTGATATCAGTTCCATGTCCTGCGGTCCGGAAGAACTGATGAAGCTTCTGAAAGCGATGAAGAGCGTCTGCTCCGTGCATCTCGATTCCATGGAATAGAATTGATCGCTGTGATAGAATTCTCCTGCAAGGAGAAATCAGATGATTGTAATTGAAATGGAAAATGGACATACCATCAAGCTCGAGCTTGATGAGAAGAATGCCCCGATTACTGCCGCAAATTTCCGCAAGCTTGTCGAAGAACACTTCTACGACGGACTGATCTTCCACCGGGTCATTTCCGGCTTCATGATCCAGGGCGGCGATCCGACCGGGACCGGAGCAGGCGGATCTGAAGAAGAGATTCCGGGAGAATTCGCTTCCAACGGATATCCAAATCCCATCAAGCATGTGCGCGGAACGATCTCCATGGCACGTACCATGGATCCCAACAGCGCCTCCAGCCAGTTCTTCATCATGCACAAGGATGCACCGTATCTGGATGGCCAGTACGCTGCGTTCGGTCATGTAGTCGAAGGCATGGAAACCGTAGACGAAATTGCGGAGACGGAAACCGACGCATCCGACCGTCCGAAGAAGACCCAGCGCATGAAGCGCGTCTACATCGAAGACTGAGCCTTCCCTGTCTGAAGCTGTGAATCTCTAGAGATGAGATTCACAGCTTTTTCTCTGGCTTCTGCAGAAAAAAAGCCCCTGCATCCAGCAGAGGCATCAGAACTCAGAATGAGATTTCCTTGTTCTTCGAGAACTTCATGAATAACAGGAGCGAGATGATCGTCGTGGCAGTGAGAATCGTCGCATACGCAGCAGCGACGCCATAGCTTCCTCTCGTCACGTTGATATAAACTTCCAGCGTAAGCGTGATCGTCTTCAGGTTATAGAGGATGATCGCCGTAGAAAGCTCGGTGATAATCGTGACCCAGGACAGAATCGCACCCGACAGGATACCGTTTCCCATCATCGGAACCGTAATCTCGAAGAATGCTTTCATCTTCGAAGATCCAAGCGAGATCGCTGCTTCTTCGATGGATATCGGAATCTGCTGAAGAATCGCAACCGAAGAGCGGATCGTATACGGCATTCGGCGGATGACCAGGGCAATGACCATGATCACAGCTGTGCCAGTCAGAACAAGCGGCTTCGAGCTGAAGGCAATGACCAGCGCAATGCCGATCACGGATCCCGGAATGATATACGGGACCATTGAAAGCGTATCGATCACTTCATTCGTCTGATTCTTTCTTCGAACGACCAGATAGGCAATCAGAATGGCAATCAGCACCGTGATGATCAGGGCTTCAATGCCGATGATGAAGGTATTCGGAATCGCCCGGTCTGCAGAAGCAAAAGCTGTCCGATAGCTATCAAGCGAATATCCATCCGTGAACAGCTTTCCGGAAGTCTTCCGGAAAGACGTATACATCACATATACCTGCGGCATGAATGCGATCAGCACGACTGCCCAGGCAAAGAAATTCATCCAGAAACTCTTCGCTCCGGAAACCGGGTGACGCTCAATCGGATGCAGCGCATTCATCGTGAACTGAAACTTGCTGTTGGCATAATTCTGCAGCAGGAAGATCACGGTCGTGATCACAATTGCAATCACGCTGACTGCTGCCCCGAAGCTGTGATTCGTGCCGACTTCCGAGAAGTAGGCATTATAGATGATAACCGGAAACGTCCGATATCCTTCTCCGATCAGCAGCGGCGTACCGAAATCCGCGAATGCACGCATGAATACCAGCAGCGCACTGGCGAGAATCGTCGGCATGCAGAGCGGAATCACGACGGTAAAGAATCGTTTCACGCTTGTGCATCCAAGGTTTTCAGATGCCTCCAGAAGCGACTGATCCACATTCTTCAGACCGCCGCACACATAGAGAAATACCAGCGGAAACAGCTGCAGAGCCTGAACGAGAAAGATGCCCCGGAATCCGTAAATCGTCGGAAGCGACACCCCGATATTCTTGAACCATCCGGTAATCAGACCGCTTCTGCCAAGCAGCAGGATCCAGGAATATGCCCCGATGAACGGTGCCGACATGCTGCAGAGAATGATCAGAACCTGCAGGACACGCTTGCCCTTCAGGTCGTACATCGTATAGAAATAGGCCAGCGGAACGCCGATCACCAGGGAAACCAGCGTGACCATGAAGCTGACTTTCAGGGAATTCCAGATCGTCGACGTGTAATACTTCTTTGCAAAGAACTGACCGAAATATTCCAGCGTGAAATGTCCATCCACATAAATGGAGCTGAACAGCAGACGGATGAGCGGATAGATCAGAAACAGCGCATAGAGAGCCAGGATTCCCCAGGAAATCCCCTTCCAGATATCAAAAGGCTTCCGTGCATCCGAAGACTTCATTTCCTTTGCGGTCATGAAGCTCACGCACCTTTCTTCAGAAGATCCAGATCATTGACCACCCCGGTCATCAGACTCCGGCTTCCGTCTTCATTGAACAGATTCAGTTTTTCCGTCTTCAGAAGCAGATGCACGTCCGTGCCTTTTTCAATCATGGAATCAATGCTGGATTCCTGAATGATCACAGCCTTCTCTCCATCCATAAAATGCACGAAGTAGGTCGTATCCAGGCCAAGGAATACGGCATCATCCACGACCGCTTCAACACCCTTCCCATCATCCGAAGGATCCACGACCATCTCTTCCGGGCGGATGGACGCAATCACATCCCGGTCATAGATCTCCTGGGGACGGATCGTATCCATCGGCACTTCGAACCCGGCCTTCAGCTGGAGATACGGAATCCCATCTCTTACCGCCAGATGTGCTTTCATCATATTCGTTCGTCCGATGAAATTTGCAACGAACTGATTGGCCGGCCGCTGATACAGGTTCTTCGGAGTCCCGACCTGCTGAATGTCACCATGGTTCATAACTGCAATGCGATCGCTGACCGCCATCGCTTCTTCCTGGTCATGGGTGACATATACCGTCGTGATGCCGACACTATGCTGGATCTCCTTGATGACCGAGCGCATTTCCACCCGCAGTTTCGCATCCAGATTTGACAGCGGTTCATCCATCAGCAGCACATCCGGCGTGATCGCCAATGCTCTCGCCAGGGCAACCCGCTGCTGCTGGCCGCCTGACAGACGTTCCGGCATCCGGTCCCGGTACTGATCAATCTGCATCAGCTTCAGAAACTGATCTGTCTTTTCTTTAATCTCTTCTTTCGGAAGTTTCCGCTGCTTCAAGCCGAAGGCAACATTCTTCTCGACGGTCATGTTAGGAAATACTGCATAGTTCTGAAACACCATGCCGATATTCCGCTTAGCCGGATCCATCTCATTGATCCGGACATCATTGAAATAGAAATCTCCTCCTTCAATGGAATTGAAGCCGGCAATCATCCGAAGCAATGTCGTCTTACCACAGCCGGAAGGACCAAGGAGGGTGAAGAATTCACCCTCCCTGATATCCAGTGATAAGTCGGAAATGATTGTATGATCGCCGTATTTCTTCACGGCATCCTTGATTCTGATATTCACACTCATATTCGACTCTCCCGAAACGATACAATGAAGCTTACTCTACGCTGCTCGTGAAGATATCCGTCCAGCGCTGCTGCCACTCCGCCTTATGTTCTGCACAGTAATCAATGTCTTCATAGGCAACGTTGATCTCAGAGAACGGAGTCATAAGATCAGTTGTATTCTGAATGCTGGTATTTGCCGGCCGTGCCGTCGTAGTCGCAATTGCCTGCTGTCCTTCGTCACTCAGCAGGAAATCGACGAACTTCCTGGCATTTTCTTCATGCGGAGCACCCTTGATGATCGCAACCCCTGCCGGCAGCCATACTGCGCCCTCAGAAGGATAGACCAGCTTCAGATTCGTAGCACCGTCAACCAGAAGACCTACGCACGGATCTTCATAGGAAACACCGACTGCATATTCGCCATCTGCAACACCTTTATAGATCTTGGAGGAAGAATCCAGCATGATGCCATCCAGGTTCTTCGCAAATTCTTCCACGAACTTCCATGCATCTTCGTCATATTCGCCAGGTGTCCCCTTGACCAGCAGCATATTCGTGAGCTCTGCCCATGCACTGGAAGAGTTCGCCGGATCGCCCATGGCAATATGGCCCTTCAGCTCCGGCCAGAGCAGATCTTCATAAGAAGTGAAGTCATCCGGATTCAGGCCAAGTTCTGCAAAGACGTCTTTATTGATGAGCAATGCCGCCGAGCCATCCAGACAGTAATGGGAGATCACGCCTTTATAATTCTGATATTCCTTCGGAAGAAGCGTGTCATTCGGAGACGTATACTCTTCGAAATTATCCGGATACTTCTCCAGCTGCGAAGGATTCATTCCGCCGAACATGATATCACCCTGCGGATTTTCCTTCTCTGAATCGATCCGAGTCTGCAGATCGCCGGTGCCAGCCGAGATCACTTCCACCTTGATGCCGGTTGCTTTTTCAAATGCCGGAATCGTTGCATTGATCAGAGAATCCGTATTCGGCGAATAGACCACAAGGGTATTGTCCCCGGAATCTGCTGCGGCAGAGCCGCTTGCTGAAGCAGTTCCGGAAGAAGAACTTCCGCACCCTGCCAGGCTGACTGCCATCATGAACCCAAGAGCGACACTTAAAACGCGTTTCATTATCTTTTCCTCCTAATCTGCAAAATGCAAACGCTTTCTGCTTCCATTATCACACGGTACCATGCATGTTTCAAACATTTTGTAAATTCTGCGTAAAGAGATATCTTCCTGGAGCAGTTCTTTGCAATCAATCTGAAAAAGACTCCTGCCGAAGCAGGAGCCTGCACTGATGTCAGAACCGATTCTTTCAGACAAGGCCCTGGGCAATCATCGCCTCAGCAACCTTCTCAAAGCCAGCGATATTCGCGCCGACCACAAAATCTCCCGGACATCCATAGCGTTCTGCAGCCTCTGAACTCTTCAGATAGATGCCTCTCATGATTTCCTTCAGCTTTCCATCGACTTCCTCAAACGTCCAGGACAGACGCTCCGAGTTCTGCGACATCTCCAGTGCAGATACCGCAACCCCGCCCGCATTGGCAGCTTTGCCTGGCATATACAGGAATCCGCCGGAAACTCTGGCTGCTTTGTATGCATCTACTGCATCTGCGTCAGACGGCATATTCGCTCCTTCGGCAACACACCAGCATCCGTTTTCAATCAGGATCTTCGCATCCTTGCCGGTAATTTCATTCTGGGTTGCGCAAGGCAATGCGATATCGCACTTCACTCCCCATGGCTTCTGGCCTTCGAAATACTGCGCAGACGGAACCTGTTCCAGGTATTCTCTGATTCTGCCGCGATGACCCTGCTTGATCTCCAGAACCACATCAAGCCGGATTCCATCCGGATCATAGATATATCCGCTGGAATCAGACATCGTGACAACCTTTGCCCCGAGCTCCTGGGCTTTCCTGCATGCATACTGAGCAACATTGCCCGCCCCGGAAATGACCACAGTACTGCCTGCCAGCTGTTTTCCAGCGCCCTTTGCCATTTCTTCGGTGATGTACACCAAGCCATATCCGGTCGCCTCAGGTCTTGCAAGCGATCCGCCATAGGCAAGACCCTTGCCAGTCAGAACCCCCTGATACTGACCGGTAATGCGCTTGTACTGGCCATACAGGTAGCCGATCTCACGGCCGCCCACGCCGATATCGCCAGCCGGAACATCCTGATCCGGACCGATATATTTATACAGTTCAGTCATGAAGCTCTGGCAGAAGCGCATGACCTCAGCATCTGATTTTCCCTTCGGGTCGAAATCGGAGCCGCCTTTGCCGCCGCCGATCGGCAGACCAGTCAGGCTGTTCTTGAATACCTGTTCAAAGCCGAGAAACTTCAGAATTGACTGATTCACGGTCGGATGGAACCTCAAGCCGCCCTTGTACGGGCCGATCGCAGAATTGAACTGCACCCGATAGCCCAGATTCACATGAACCTTTCCGGAATCATCCTGCCATGGTACCCGGAATGTGATGATCCGCTCCGGCTCGGTCAGCCTCTCCAGAAGTCCATTCTTCCGATACAGCTCCTCATTGGCATCCGCAGCAGGAGCAATCGACTCCAGAACGCGTTTGGCTGCCTCAAGGAACTCCGGTTCGCCCGCATGTTTCGCGGCCAGTGAAGCATATACTTCTTCAGAATACGACATGTTTTACTCCTCCCTCTTCTGAATTGATCTTTCTGCTGACTCCGGATCATTCATCTCCCGCTCAATCCAGGCCATCAGCAGATTCACGATTTTCTCCTGCTGTACCTCGCTCAGCAAAGTGCCCTTGGGAACCCGATACCATTTCTGCAGACAGCCTCGGCAGCAGCATGCACATGCATGCTGAGCCGGAAAGACGGGATGCCCATGCGTCGGCGTCTGGCTGCCATCATGAAGGGGATATGCCGGTGCCAGGCGCTTATGCACGAAGTCACGGCAATGACTCCGGATCGTATCCATCCCCTTCTTCCGGACATATTCTTTTTCTTCCGCATTCAGATGAAACGAAGCCCGGAAAGAAGAACGGCTCAGCTTTTTGAGAGCTTCATCGATCGTCTGCATGCACGCCGACCTGCTCCAGCGCAATCAGGGCAGCTCCGATTGAACCGCACAGCTGCGAGTCCGGTGAGACAAAGATCTTTTCCTGAAGCTTCTCTTCCAGACACGTGACAACTCCGGCATTCTGTGCCACTCCTCCCGTCATGATAAATGCCGGCTCCATTCCGATCCTGCCGCCAAGCAATGCGGTTCTCGCCGCAACGGAACGATTCAGGCCATGGATGATATCTGCCGCCGGCACATTCTGTGCCACCAGGCTGACCACTTCTGATTCCGCAAACACCGTGCACATGCTCGAGATCGTCACTTCATTCTTCCAGGAAAGGCCAAGCGAAGACATCTCAGTCAGACTCAGGCCGAGCGCTCTTGCCTGCATCTCCAGGAATCTTCCAGTCCCGGCAGCGCATTTATCATTCATCACGAAGTTTTTCACCGCCCCGTTTTCATCAATGCGGATCACCTTGCTGTCCTGCCCGCCGATATCAATGACCGTGCGCGCCGAAGGATCAAGAAAATGCGCTCCCCTTGCGTGGCACGTAATCTCTGTCACGGAAGCTGAGCCGACTCCGATCGTCTGGCGGCCATATCCCGTCGTCACGATTGCAGTCAGTTCTTCTTTCCGGATGCCTGCCTGTTTCAATGCCTGTTCCAGCGCTTTCTCTGCTCCGCTGGCGGCTCCTGCTCCGGTCGGCAGAATTGCTCTTCCGAGAATTCTGCAATCCCGATCCATGACAACCGCATCCGTGCTGGCACTTCCGCTGTCAATTCCCGCAACATAGATCCGGTCCGGATCACTGACCCTGATCGAATTGATCTGACTCATCCCAAGTTCCTCCCGGAAAGCTTCCAGCCGTGTCTTCAGCTGACCGCTGTTCTGCCTCGTCGTATCCGTTTCAATTTTCAGAATCGGAAGATCCGGATTCTTCTTTTCTTCCATATATTCAAAGCTGTAATAATCGCAGAACTTGATGGTATGGAAGATCTCTCCTTCCGGGCGGACTGAATATTCAGGATTCCTGCCGCCCCGATACCACATTCGCATGCATGCCTGGTCCTGATTCAAAAGTGCATAGGCATACCAATGGAAAAACGTTTCTTCGCTTTCTGCTTCTCTTCTGAGCGTTCTGTTTCCGGTGCACGTATCATCAATCAGCAGAACATCCGGAAATACCGCAGAAATTTCCTCCTTCAGCACACTTCCGCCATGAGCGCCGAGCAGCCGCAGAAACGGTCCGGCAGGCTCCTTGCGCTGTTTCTTCTGCTGCTTCTGATACGCTTTGACGGCATCAGAGACCTGAAATGCTTTCCCGGAATACTCCTGATAAGCATCCTTCAGCCGGATCAGTTCCTGTTCGAACAGCTTCAGTTCTGCCTCGCCGTTCTTATGCGGAAGCGGCAGCAGATACAGAAATCTGACGGTACCGGAGGCTTTCAGCACATCATAGACTCTTCTTGTCGCATCACAGCAGTCTGTCAGAATCACGCATTCCGCAGACCTTGCTCTGATTTCCTCGATCACCGCCTTTGCATAGCTGCACATATTCGGGTGGGAACAGGAATCCGCACACTCAAATCCTTCCGGAGAAGGATCGAGCCGCTGGCACGTTTCCTGAAACCCTGCCATCAGCTCCTCAGGCGCATATCGGCATGAGGTATAAATCATCCGATTCCTCCCAGCATTTCCATGAAAGCACCTAAACGGGTGGAAACCTGCCCGTCTGAAGTATTGGACCGATCTACTCCGTCCCCATTCAGTATCAGCGTCGGAAAGCCCGCCGCCTCGAGCTGCTGCTTGATATACAAAGAAGCTCCGCAGGTCTCCTTGCAGCCCCAGTGGCAGAACAGCACCACGCCATCTGCCGAAACCTTCTGTGCCATTTCCTGAGCTGCCCGCACCCGATCGGACACCGGTCCGTTATACGGATCATAAACCAGGCGCTCTGCCATGAAGCGGAATGGGTCGTCGGTATGGTAATTCTGCCAGACATCATAGCTCAGCTCCGTTGCTGCCACATGATGATCAGGACGGAAATTCAGCAGTTCCTGAGCACTCTTCTGCCAGAATGGATTCGTATGCATCCAGAGAATCCGCTTTCCCTCATCCATGGATGCATGTTCAAAATCCTTTTTCAGAAGCCTGGAATACTCCAGTGCTTCCTCACTGCCCAGGGCATTATGCATCATCAATGCTTCATATAATTCCGATGTCAGATCACCAGGCAGATATCTCGTCCTGCGCAGAGGAATCGTCTTCTGAAGATTCCGGATCGTTTCCGCACTGCGGTCAGTATACAGTTTCAGAAGACCAGGATCCAGCCGTTTTCCTTCCCGCTCCTCCAGCGCCTCCGCCAGCTCTTTCAGCTGCCTCATGACATACTCCACGGAGGATTCCTCTTTGCGGTAAGGAACCTCGACATAGAACTGCGGCGTTCCCATCTGTTCGGAAAGTGCCCGGAAGGTCAGATTATTTGCATCGCAAGCCAGCGAAGAATTGATGATGTAGCGGGCAGAAGGAAGCACCCCCGTCAGAGCAGCTCCCATCACGACCTTATGATAGCTGCAGTAGGTATCTGCAATGCCAGCTTTCTCTGCCGCTTCCGCAAAAGCCTTCTCCGCCCCCGCTCCATTCAGATACGTGGAGAACATCTCGGCACAGATCGGCGAAATTCCGAACGCGTGCAGCAGCTCGCACGGCATGAAGATGCTGACCATAGCAGCGTGTTCCGGATGTGAGAATCCTTCCACCATGAACTTCATGCATGCATCGGCCAGATACTGCCGGGACTTCGGTCTGCGCCGGTCAGGAAAATGATGCTGATACCACCCGAACAGCCTGTAAGCCGCAAGAATTTCTTTCCGGATCCGTTCCGGATGTTCTTCCGCATTCTTTCCCACATGTACGCCGAACTGATCAATGACTTTACTCATAGCAGTTCAATTTTACCGTATATTCCTGCTGCACTGCATCGAAATAATTGCACTGCCCTACTCAATCCTGCCGAAAGAGTTTATCATAAAGCCAGGAGGATCGCGGCAATGGAAAAGCAGACGCCAGGCTTCGAATATCTGAGACAGAACGTATGTACTGTCGCTTTATATGGCCATGACCAGCCGTATTTCTTCCGAGGAACCCTGGTTCTCAGAACCTATTATACGGATACCCGGACCCAAAAAATCGATGCTCAGCGCACTTCTGCCTACGCAATGGACACCATTTTCTATGAAACCAACAAAGTCCTCCGCTCCTCGCATCAGGAGCCTTATTCCGAAGCCAGGCATCTTGTTACCGCACCTGCAGACATGCTGGGCAATCCGTATCGGATCCTATACAATCAAAGAGCGCTTCCCGGAGCAGCGGAAGACAATTCCATCATCCTGATGCGATCGCATGATCCCCAAGCCAGAGGACTTGCAATCGTCGCAAGGCTTCAGGAAAACGGCACGCTTACGTGGCTGAAAGAAGAGGAAGCACGCCAGGTGCAGAAAGTACTTTCAGCAATGATGAACTACGAGGAGGGATAACAATGACATGGTATTGTCCGAACTGCGGGGCTGAAATACGCTCCGGTGCACACTTCTGCCCGAATTGCGGGGCAAAGCTCGATGACTGGGAACCACAGCAGAAACAGTATCAGTATCAGGAACAGCCGCAGCCATCCTTTCAGGACAGCGATCGCAGAGACTATTTCTCTGATGATGCGTTTATCCCGGACAGCAGATGGCCCGTCAAGTCAAAAACCGCTTATGGAATCCTGGCGATTCTGCTCGGCGATATCGGCATTCAGTACTTCTATATGGGTGAAACCACGAAAGGAATTCTCAGCATCTGCTTCTGCTGGACAGGCATCCCGGCTCTGATCGGGCTGATTCAGGGTATTATCGCTCTCTGTTCCAGCGACGAAGAATTCATGCAGAAGCATCACGTAATCACCGATACCTGGCGTGGCTGAAGAACTCAGCAACAGACCAGAATGCAAAGAGACCAATCACGGTCTCTTTTCGTTTCTGATCTCATCCAGCAGATCCTTCAATGCCTGCAGGCACGCAGCTTCTCTGGTTTCCTGCCTGCTTCCGGAAAAATGATATTCTCTGACGGCTGTCTTTCCTGATACATAGGTGCCGATATAGACCAGCCCATCTTCTTTATTTTCCATTCCGGAAGGGCCTGCATTCCCGGTAACCGACACACATGTCTCACATCCCATGCGCTCTGCTGCTCCGGAAGCCATTGCCGCTGCACATTCCCTGGAAACGGCACCGACCGTATTCAGAATCTCCTCCGGGACTCCTGCAAGAATATGCTTCTCTCTGGTCATATACGTAACCAATCCGCCGGCAAGGACTTCTGAAATTCCCGGAATATCTCCAAGTGCTGATGCAACCATTCCAGCAGTCATGGACTCACACGTGCAGACTGACCACTTTCTCTTCAGCAGTTCTTCCTTAATCTGTTCTGCAATCAGATCCTTCTCCATAGTCTCATCCTTTCTGATACGTGATCTTGCTGTTCTCCGGTTCCATTCTGTCCTTCAGCATCGCAAGCACATCTGACTCGGCAGCACCATATGCAGAAGAAAACAGAATCCGGTACTGATGACCCATCTCATCCCGGAACGTAACGAGAAACGTATCTCCGCCATTCCGGCCGGAGATTCCATGCGTTTCAGAAGGCTTTGCAATGCGGATGGAAACAGAACTCAGATTCTTCACCCTGACCAGAAATAACCCAGCCTGTTCCTGAATCACAGCATACTGACTCAGAAGCAGCGCATTGCCGAATACTTCGCCACCCTCCGCATCCTGTTCCAGCCTGGCTCGATCGGAGGCAGAGATCCTGTTCCATGATTCTTCCGCTCTCCGATACTCCAGAAAACAAGGAAGCCATATCAGCAGAAGAATCGCCGTCACTGCAATTGCAGGAATCAGCTGCTCTCTCAGATACAGAACTGCCACGATCACAATCGCTGCAGCAGTCCCATTTCTGAGCATGTCGGAAGAGAACGGGGAAGCCGCGGATTCCCCAAGCTCATTGATCCGGTCTTTCAGATTCGGGTATTCATCCAGTTTCATGTCAGCTCTCCATTGCATGTTTCATTTTTTCGGCAGAGATAGTTGCTGCCGCTTCCTCTGCTTCGTCCTGAGGAAGAAGCAGATTGATTTTTCTGACTGCTTCAGCAAGACTGCCCAGCATCCTTTTCAGCTCCCGTTCAGATCTGACCGTTGCTTCATAGTTCCCGCTCTCTGAGATTTCCAGATACTGATCCAGAATCTGATCCAGATATGGAAGATAACGGGAATAAAGATTCTTCAGCTCTTTCTCGCCGCTGTCAAAGAGATACTGCGTCTCCTTCAGAGAACCGAGCACACTGATGAGGCTGCGAAGACTATCCTTCACCTGCGGGTTTCTGATCTTGCAGGAATACTGTTCCAATCGATGGATCTGTTCACCGGCTTGATTCAGCCGTTCTTCTTTTCCTGTCATAGCTTCAAGTTTAATAGTTCTGCAAGGTTCTGCAACTCACAAGCACCATGAATATTGACGGCCAAAAATTAGCAATCCCCGCCGCTCTTTTCCCTTTGACATATTCGCGCGAAGAGAGAGTATAATTTGTTATACAAATCATACTTGGGAGGCAATATAATGAAAGCACCGGAAGGGAAATATGCATGGACGGCTACCGTCGGGGAAAAAGGACAAATCGTAATACCGAAACAGGCGCGGGATATCTTCGGGATCAAGCCCGGAGATACTCTGCTTCTTCTTGGCGATGATAAGCGGGGGATCGCCATTCCTCCAAAAGGGGCGTTTGCAGAATTGTTCGGGATCGCATTCCAAGAGCGGGATGGTGACAAGGAATGAAAAAGGTCTCCTTTTTCTGCATTCCTGCGCACGGTCATACGAATCCCATGCTACCGGTTGCTGCGGAACTGGTGGAACGAGGGAATACCGTCCGATTCTATTCGTTCGACGAATTTGAAGATAAGATCAATGCAACAGGCGCAGAGTTTATCTCATGCGATGCGTATCTGCCCAAACTCACGGAACAGGAAGAAGCTGGACTAAAGAATATTTCCACGACAGAAATGACACTGCAGGACATCCGGATCACGCTTCGAATGGACAGCTTCCTTGAAAAAGAGTTTAAGACCTTCAAGCCCGACGTCATTTATTCAGATTCCGTTTGTTTCTGGGGCAAACTGAACGCATGGAAGCATCATGTGCCACTGGTGGTCTCCACCAGTACCTTCGCCTTTAACCAGCTGTCCTCACAGTACATGAAGAACACGCCGAAAGAGATGGCAGATATGATTCTCGGGCTGCCGAGGGTTTCTAAGGAGTTAAAAACACTCGAACCCTACGGCTATCATGTGAAAGGCGCCTTGTCACTGGTACAGAGCGATAATCAGACGGACAGCATCGTCTATACTTCACGGCGGTTTCAGCCCTATGCGGAAAGCTTTTCTGACCACTACGCCTTTGTAGGGCCCTCTGTATTTTCAAAGGCCGTTCCGGATAAAATGAAGGAATGCCCGCTCGTTTATATTTCCATGGGAACTGTTATCAACGACAGACGGGATTTTTACGCTAAATGCATTGAAGCATTGCGGGATCAGAATGTCAACGTCATCATTTCATGCGGGAATGCGGTAAACCGCGAGTCATTGGGAGTGCTTCCTGACAACATCCATGTGTATCCCTATGTTGATCAGCTTGACATTCTTTCCAAAGCGGACGTTTTTATAACGCACTGCGGCATGAACAGCGTTTCCGAAAGCCTCTATATGGCTGCACCAATGGTGCTCTATCCCCAGACAAGTGAGCAGAAAGCAGTGGCAAGAAGGGTAATGGAAATCGGCGCAGGTACGGCTTTAAATGACGATTCCATTGACGGAATTCGGGCGTCTGTACATGAGATTCTGAGCAACGCCGCCTACGGAAAAGCCGCAGAAGTGTGCAGTGCAGATTTTCGTTCTTGTACCGGTGCTGCCGGAGCAGCGGAGTTTATCGAGAATGCACCGCATTCATCGAACGGATTCGATGTTGTCGGTGAGCTGAATAAAACGACAGTGAGATTCCACTTCATATACTGGGCGACAATCATCGCCGCCATCAATCTGATCGGATTTCTTTTCAGCTGGAAATATGTGTGGATCATTGGTATTGCAGCCGGTATCCTGTCTAATCCGATCGGCAAGGCAATACAAAAACGGAATTATTTTTCCATGCTGCGCAGAATCCAACAATGAATGGATTGTTTTCTGATTGTTTTCTGGAATGACAAAAAGCACATAAATCCGTATAGTGTTTAAAATTAAAGTCTTGATAGTCATGCTCATACAAAGCTATAATCTTTCTTCCTAATTCTTGTGGAAGGGAATTAGCAGGGCGCTGATTTCTGTTCCCATGAACAAAGCCGGCTTTTCCTTTAGCCTTGTACACATTAATCAAACGATTGACCTGACGGATGCTCAGATTCAGTTTCAACGCAGCACGTCTCTTATTCCCATGGTGATCAACAAGTTCCTTAATAGTCTCATACTTCAACTGTTCATTCATGCGTAGTTCTACCTTTCTCATTCAGTCCTCCTGGCTGTTATATGCGCATGGCAACGGCATCACAGAAGGAAGCCAATCTGGCAATAAAAACTGTCAGTTTCAGGCTGTATCTGCCTGGGACATTTTCCCTTTCCAACACTTGAGACATTATCATGGAATAAACACACATGAATATTGACGGCCAAAAATTAGCCTTGCGTGTATTGTGATATTAGGTTAGAATATTACTCGCACCTGGCGGTTATGGTGAAGTTGGTTAACACACTGGATTGTGGCTCCAGCACTCATGGGTTCGAGTCCCATTAACCGCCCTTTTTTTATCCTTGAAGCTGCGCAGAAACGCAGCTTTTCTTTCCCGAATTCAGGATCTGAAAACCGCCCGGATTTCTCCGAGCGGATCTCTGCAGAATTCTGTTTCACTGAAGTCCTCTGACACGGATCACGTTTTCAATTTCCATGATCTCGTGAAGTATTTCCGCGCTGATCCCGGCATTCAAATCAAATACTGAATACGCAATCTCACCTCGGGACTTGTTGGACATATTCTCAATGTTGATCTGATCTTTGGAAAAAACGGTCATGATCTTTGTCAGCATCCCTGGAACATTCTTGTGGATGACGCAGATCCTTGATTTTCCCGTGCGTTCCAGATATACATTCGGCATATTTACGGAATTGCGGATATTTCCATTGCGCAGATAGTCATCCATTTCCCTGGCAGCCATCTTCGCACAATTGCTTTCCGCTTCAATCGTCGTTCCGCCAAGATGCGGAGTCAGAACCACATTCTTCGTATGCACCAGGCGTTCCGTCGGGAAATCAGCCACATACCTCGCAGCTTTGCCAGATTCCAATGCTCGGATGATTGCATCCTCATCTACGACTTCTCCGCGCGCATAATTGATGATGCGGACCCCATTCTTCATCATCGAGATCGTCCTGTCATTGATCATTCCTCTGGTTTCTTCGTTCAGGGGAACATGCAGGGTCAGATAATCACACCGCTTCAGCATTTCCTCAAGGCTTGATACCCGCTCCACATGGCGGCTCACCTTCCATGCGGCATCTACAGAAAGATACGGATCATAAGCCAGTACTTCCATATTCAGATCAAGTGCGATATTAGCAGCCAGACTTCCGACATTTCCCGTTCCCACTACTCCGAGCACCTTCCCGGCATATTCCGGACCGGCAAACTGCTTCTTGATCTTTTCCATTCTCGTCTCAATGGGTCCTTCACTGCCATCGTAGGAATAAACCCACTTCATCCCGTCGAAAATATCCCTGCTCGCCATCCCTAAAGCAAACACGAATAGTTCCTTTACCCCATTTGCATTTCCGCCAGGAGTATTGAAGACGACGATTCCTTTTTCAGTGCATTCTTCCAGCGGAATCGTATTTACGCCGATTCCGGCTCTGCCGATGCATTTGAGCTCCGGATTGAAGGGATAACCGTGCAGATCGCTTGCCCTGACAAACAGTGCATCGGGATTCTGCTCGCTGTCGCTGAGCTCATAATCCGGTGCACACAGAATCTCACGGCAGGAAGGTGAAATGTTGTTGAGTGTTCTGATTCGATACATGTTCTTTTCCTTTCCGGCAGGGATGCGCAGATCCCACCATCGAATATCCATGCAGCCATGAATCCGGAGGATTCAAGCTGCTAGTTTTCCACATCAAACTTCTGAATGAATTCTGCCAGCTTTTCCACGCCTTCCATCGGCATTGCGTTATAGATCGATGCACGCATTCCTTTTACGAGCCTGTGACCTTTCAGATTCACAAGACCCTGCTCGGCTGCTTTCGCTATGAATCTTGCGTCCAGATCTTCATCTCCCGTGCGGAACGTCACATTCATATCAGAGCGTGATCCAGGCAGCGCATGGCAATGAAACAGATGAGAATCATCCAGAACTTTGTACAGAAGCTCTGCCTTCTGGTGCTTTCTCTGTTCCATCGCTTCAACACCGCCCTGGCTTTCCAGCCATTCCAGCACAAGGCCGACCATGTAGATGCACCAGCATGGCGGCGTATTATACATGCTGTCTTTCTCAATCAGCGTCTGATAATTCATCATCAGCGGCGTAATCGGCAGCGCATTTCCAGCCAGATCTTTCCGGATGATGATGATCGTCACTCCAGCCGGGCCGACATTCTTCTGCGCACCTGCATAGATCATCCCATACCTGGAAATATCTACTCTTCTGCTTGTGATATCCGATGACATATCCGACACCAGCGGAACATTGCCGGTCTCTGGCACATACTGCCATTCCGTTCCGTAAATCGTATTATTTGCACAATAGTGGAAATAGGAAGCTTCCGGATCCAGGTGCAGTTCTGCCTGAGCAGGAATCCGGTTATGTCCGGTATCGGCAGTTGAGCAGGCAATAGATACTTTTCCGTACTTTTCTGCCTCTCTTGCTGCGACCTCTGAGAAGTGCCCGGTCACTGCATAATCTGCTTTCCCGGTCCTTGCCATCAGATTCAATGGAACCATGGAAAACTCCGAAGAACCGCCGCCCTGCAGAAACAGAATCTCATAATTCTCAGGAACCTGCATCAGCCTGCGCAGCCGCTCCTTGGTATCCCGGAAAAGTTCCTGAAACATCTTCGACCGATGGCTCATCTCCATCACGGACATTCCGGTGCCATGATAATTCGTGATCTCGCTTCCTGCTCTTTCAAGGACTTCCAGAGGCAGCTGCGAAGGCCCAGCAGCAAAGTTGAATACTCGTTCTTCCGGCATAAGCACCTCCCTGAACTTTCTCAACATTATACATGTCTTTTCCTGTTTCTGAACTTTCCGCTTTCAGGAAGTCTCTCTTTGCAACTCTGTTTCTGAAGAGGAACTGTCATTAAAGCCTTTCTGTCTGCTCAGATAGGAATAAATCGGAGAATCTGAGACGATCGATGCCTCCGAAGACTGATCATAGCTCCGGCTGGAAGAGAACAGACGGATTTCCCCGGCTTCATCGCAGGCAGACAGCATTTCCATATCTTCTGAACGCACTGCCAGAATTGCCAGATACGGAGTTCCGGTGCCTTCAGGATCATCCAGGTCAAATCCATTATGATCCTTGACTGCAATGACTCTGACATTCTCGAAGAGACAACCTGTAATCAGACTCCCATCCCGATCCACAATCGTTGCAAACAGATCCACTCTCTGCCCGGGAATCACCGTTCCGCCAAGTTTTGCAAGATCCGTTTCCAGTGAATACGCCGATTGTCCTTTTCTCAGCTGTGCGGTCGGATAGTCCGGCAGGTCTTTCAGATCCTTCAGCATCCGCCTGTAGAAGACGGAACCAGCCGGGATCATGCCCTGGATCTCCGTATACTTGCCGACAATCTGCTCTTTTTCGCATACTGCCTGGTCCAGCAGATAATCTCCGGCAATCTCCGCCTCCACCAGATCTTCTTCCTGAATCCTTGTACGAGGAGGAATATCCCTTGCGGCAAGATAGGTCTTCGTAAGCCTCAGCTTCTGTTCTGACCTTAGCTCCACTGCCGCAAAAAACAGGGCTGCCAGAACACAGCCTGATACAGCAATCCCCAGAATTTTCAGAATAGTTTCCTTATTCATACCTGCCTCTTCTCTTCTATATCCATCTGTGATCGTAATTCCCTGCCAATCATGAAAAACAGAGACCGCCAGGACATTTCGGGCAGCAGATCACCGTCAGTCTGAACACCATGCAGACTGATTGCACTGCGCAGAATAAAAAAAAGAAAGAACCTCTTTTCAGAGATTCTCTCATTTCGATTCAGCTATCAGGCAGCTTTCGGATGATCCTTGAGATATGCCCGGATTGCATCCTTCTTATCCGGTTTGCTCGGCTTGCAGCGATCAATGTCTGCATCACCGTCAGCAAGTGCCGCCGCCATGCCATCACATCCGGCAAAGCCGCAGCCGCCGCAGTTATAGCCCGGCAGCATCGCACGGATATCTTCTACGCGGTGGTCGACTTCCACTCTGAACTTCGTTGATGCAAAGCCGAGGATCAGACCGCAGACTGCACCAAGAACCAGCATGAGCAATAATGAACTGAACATGGTTACTTTTCTCCTTCTTTTGCTTCGATTTCGCTGCGTATCTCACAGTTCGCAATCCCGCATCCCTTGCAGTCAGGCTTCAGATTCTCACATCCCTCAGGAACCGGGGTAGCTTTATTCTTCTTCATCAGAACAGCATTCAGTCCGATCAGTGCCCCCATGATCAGAATTGCGATCAGTGTTTTCATAGCGCTTATGCCAGTCCCGCAAATGCAGAGAACGCAATTGCCATGATCGCAGCAGTCACAAAGGCAATCGGATTGCCCTGGAACGGCTTCGGCACATCATTGCCAGCCAGACGTTCCCGGATGGTTGCGAAGATTACCATGACCAGCATGAAGCCAGCCGGTACCGCAATGGAATTCACCATGGTTTCGATCAGCGTGTACTTCTGCGTGATATTATCAAGCGCAACATACAGTACGCAGCAGTTCGTAGTGATCAGAGGCAGGTAGATACCAAGCGATTTGTACAGAGAAGGAGAATTCTTCTTGATGTACATCTCGACAAACTGCACGAATGCAGCAATCAGCAGAATGAAGGTGATCAGCTTCATGTACTCCAGTCCCATCGGCTGCAGAACCGTGTAGAACAGAACCCAGGACAGAACAGAAGCACCGAAGATGACGAAGATGACAGCGATGCCCATTCCGACTGCGGAGCTGAGCTTCGTGGAAACTCCCATGAACGGGCACATGCCGATGAACTTGGAAAGAACGATGTTGTTGACCAGCAGTGCACTCAGAAACAGAGTAAACAGATTCATATTACTTTGCAGCCTCCTTTACCCCAGCAGCCGCAGCCTTCTCAGCTGCAAGTGCAGCCTTTTCAGCAGCAGCTTCCTTGGCATCATTCTTGTTCTTGTATGCTGCAACCAGCGCAGCCAGAATTGCGAACGTCATGAATGCGCCAGTCTGTGTCTGGAAGACACCGATCTCGAATCCTTCCGGAATCAGGCGGACGGAGAACAGCACCTGGTTGGTCATCGGATTGGACAGCGACAGCATGCCTGTGCCGAGCAGCTGACGGATCAGCGCCATCGCCAGCAGGCTGAATGTATAGGCAAGTCCCATCATCAGACCATCTCTTGCCGACTCTGCAACATTGTGCTTGCACGCATATGCCTCAGCTCTGCCGAGAATAATGCAGTTGACGACAATCAGATCGAGGAATGCTCCTAATGCGGTATACAGTGAAGATGCATATGCCTGAAGGAACATCGATACAATGGTGACCAGGGTTGCGATGATGATGATGTAGACCGGGATATGAATATCATCCGGTGTAATCGGTGCAACCAGCGAAACGATGATGTTGGACAGCACCAGGACCACGATAACCGAAAGTCCCATGCCGATCGCATTATTCAGATTCGTTGAGATTGCCAGGGTCGAGCAGATCCCAAGGAACAGTCCGAAAACCGGGTTGTTATAGATCAGCTCAGACCAGAAGCCTCTTTTAGTTTTCTTCTCACTCATTGCTTACACCTCACTTTGAAGCATTCCATAAGTTCCAGGCAGCAGTAATTCCATTGCGGATGGCAGTAGAAGTAAGAGTTGCACCGGATACCATCGGAATCTCATCACCGACTGAAATTGCAGTATAGTTGGCAATGCTCTCATCTGTGAAGCACCGCTTGCCGAAGCCGTCTGTTTCATTCTCCGACAGGACAACAAAGCCGGAAGCAGTTCCATCATCATTAATGCCATAGAGGAAATCGAAACCATCGGAGTTATAGCCGACTCCATGAATCGAATAGACAGTTCCCTTTCCTTCGGCACTGTAGACTGCTGTGATATATCCGGAATCATCTGTGAAATCCGTGACTTCTGTGAAATCAGCACCTGGATAGATCTGTTCCAGGCTGCTCTTCACGGTTGCAAGATTTGCTTCCGCAATTACCGGAGCAGTAATGGAATTCACCGCTCCCAGCAGAAGACCGCAGATTGCACTCATGACTGCCAGAAGGATCACTTTATACTGAACAGAATCCTTATTCATATACTAGCCCTCCTCAGTTGCCGGCTGCCATCTTCAGGGCAGCAGACGCCATGCTTGCAACAGAATCGGAAGTGAAGGTTGCTCCGCTTACGGTATCAGCACTGTCATCCAGTGTCAGACCCTCATACTTTTTCAGAACATCATCCTTCACTGCCGCGTCACCTACTCCAGCAGTATCGCCAAAGTTCGTGACGGTGATGGAAACAATGCTGTGATTGGAAGGATCAATCTCAATATCCGCTTCATTCTCGGAATAGGTGCCGCCCATGTTGTTGATCAGGCCGAACCCTTTTGCCGAGCAATGGTAGACATTGTCTCCTGTCAGTTCGCAGCTTGCTTCGTTATCTGCAAAATCGCCATTCAGAGCAATTCCGGAAGAAGAAGCACTGCCAGAAGACTCTGAGGAAGCAGAAGCTGCTGCAGCAGCCGGAGCAGATGCAGCGGCAGACTCCTCCTCTGCAGAAGTACGCAGAGAAGCACCGACAGCGATCGTCACTGCGAAGAAGCATACACACGAGATCAGAACATTTCTGCGGAACTTTGCCGCATCCTTGATCTGATTGCCGTCAAACAGCTTGTCAATTGCCGGAGTCAGCATGTTCATGAGCAGAATGCCGAACAGAACGCCATCTGCGAAGTTGGACTTCCAGCGGATGATCATTGCAAGGCTGGCGGCACCGATCGCAAAGACTACACGGCCAGGCATTGAAACCGGTGATGTGACCGGATCCGTTGCCATGAAGACTGCGCCGAACATCACGCCGCCAGCAAGCACGTTGTAAACTGCCGCCTGTGCGCCGCTGCCGGTAATCGCTCCGACAATCAGCGACTCCACGAATACGGTGACGATATAGGTCACCGGAACCTGCCAGTCAATATCCTTGCGCCAGATCAGGAACACACAGCATAGCAGGATCAGAAGCGCAGAGGTAGAGCCGATCGTGCTTGCATACTGGCCGAGGAACATCTTCCCGAGTCCGCCATACTGAGAGGCGAATTCTCCAACCCATCCGGATGCCTTGGCAACCGTCGTCGGAGTAGCAGAGGTCACGAAGTCTTCACTGTAGCTGCCAGCGAAGTTCGCCATGATGACTGCTTCGCCGAATGCGGCCGGGTTGAAGATATTCTGACCGAAGCCGCCGAATACGAGCTTGCCGAAGAAAACAGCAATCACAGTGCAGACGATCAGTCCGTAATAGGAAACGCTCACTCTCGAGATCAGCGTCAGAATCAGCGCTGTCACCCAGGAATAGGAAGTCAGGATGCCCTGTCTGATATCCTGCTTTGTTACCTTGAAGTAAACCGCATCAGTGCATAATGCAGCAATCACCGAACAAGCAGTCAGAAGGACAATGCGCAGGCCATAGGAAGCACCATAAGCACCGCTGTAATAGATGACTGCGAATACCAGAACCGCGAGCAGGCATTCCGTGAGATCCTTCATGATTCCGGAAGTGCTCTGGGAAGTACGGTAGTTCGGGGATGGATTAAACGTGAACTTCATCTTCGTCTTTCCCCCTTATTTCTTGACCAGAGCCATATATCTCTTGGCTCTGCGGATTCCTTCCGTGACATCCAGCTTGGACGGGCATACATACGTGCAGAGACCGCACTCGATGCAGTCCATGACACTGAGCTTCTTCAGAGAATCAATATCCTTGATCTTCTCGCAGTTATTGATCCGCACCGGCTCAAGCCCGGACGGGCAGCTCTCGGTGCACTTGCCGCAGCGCAGGCACTTCACGGAAAGCTCTTTCTCTGTCTTCAGAACCGTCAGGCCGTTGTTGGCAATCCCGATCACGAACTGTTCATTCGGAATCGTGCGGCCCATCATCGGTCCGCCGGCAATCAGTTTCACGTCTTCGGCAGTATATCCGCCGCAAGCCTTGATCAGTTCAGAAGCAGGCGTGCCCACTGCAGCCTCAACATTCTTCGGCTCCTTGACTCCATCGCCGGAAACTGTAACCATCTTGCGGGTGATCGGCATGCCGTTCTGAATCGCATTGCCAACCGCAATCGCAGTCGAAACGTTGTCAAGAATGCAGCCAGCCTCAGCCGGAAGCTTATCGTAGCGCTTGCCCGTCATCTGATAGACCAGCGTACGCTCCCAGCCCATCGGATACAGATCCGGTACCGGAGCAACTTCAATCTTCGTTCCTTCAAAGAGCTTCTTCAGCATAGCCACTTCTTCTGTCCAGTGGCTCTTGATGCAGACAACTCCCTTCGGGGCATTGCTGAGCTTGAACAGCGCCAGGGTGCCGATCTTCAGAAGTTCCTGATTTGCCGAGAGATTTGCAAGATCTGCCGTCAGATACGGCTCGCACTCAACCGCATTGATGATCAGAAGATCAATGTTCTCCGGCTTGGTGTACTTATTGAACGTCGGGAATCCAGCTCCGCCAAGACCGGCAATACCGGCATTCTTGACGAAATCCAGAAGCTGCTCTCTTGTTGCAGCATCTGCGTCGATGGATTCAAAAGCCCGTACTGCAGTATTCTTGTGATCATTTCTGATATGCAGATGGTCCGTCGGCTTCAGAGCAGCAGACATGCGTTTCTCAACGCCTACTACCGTTCCGGAAACAGGCGAGAAGACAGGTACATACCAGAAACCGTTTGTTGGCTCTCCGATCTTCTGGCCAGCCTTGACTTCATCCCCTGCCTGGACTAGCGGCGTGCATTCAGCTCTTCCGTTAACCAGCGGAACATAAAGGTCATCAGGGTCAGCCAGATTCAGAACTTCCTTGTGTGCAGTCAGTTCCTTGTGACCGTCCAGATGTTGATGCATAGGTCCGGTTAAAAATGACATATACGTTTTCCCTTCCTCTTAAAAACAGAAGCATTATATCATCATTTAGAAGTGCAAAACAGCTTGGAATCCCGCTATTATGCTATAATTCTCCCGCTATGAAGAAAAAGAATATTGTGAAAACGTTAGTTAGTCTGACCCTGCTCTCCGGATGCGCATCAGGCGCCTCTGCCAGCCCTTCCGCCTCTGCAGAAGACGAAGTGAAGAACTACAGCAATGCAAGCATCGATGATGGGTTTGATACTGTCATTCAGTTTCAGGAAACAACCTCTAAAACGATCTTCGACACTCATTTCAATGATGCGATTGCCCTGTTCCGCCGCTACAACGATCTGTTTGATATCTACAACACCTATGACGGCATGAACAACCTCAAGACGATCAATGACAATGCAGGCATCCAGCCGGTGAAAGTTGATCCTGAGATTATCAGCATGCTTCAGGAAGCGAAGGAATACTATGACCTCTCCGGCGGCGAGTTCGACATCACGATCGGTTCTGTCCTGAATATCTGGCATAACTACCGGGAAGACGGCATCACGAAGAATGAAGCCGGCGAGAAAGGAGACCTCCCTTCCGATGAGGAGCTGCAGGAAGCAGCCAGGCATACCGGATGGGATTCTGTCGAGATCGATGCCGAAAACAATACCGTATACATTTCGGATCCGGAAGTCTCTCTGGATGTCGGCGGCATTGCCAAAGGCTACGCCACCGAGAAAATCGCTCAGGCCCTCGAGCAGGAAGGCGTCGAACATGGTGCCCTGAATGCCGGCGGCAATACGAGAACCATCGGGGAGAAATACAACGGGTCTCCGTGGAACATCGGTATCCAGAATCCCGGCGGAAGCGGCAGTCTGCTTGCCGTCGCCCAGTCCGGGACCATGTCCTTCGTCACTTCCGGAGACTATGAGCGCTTCTACATCGCTTCTGACGGAAAGAGCTACTGCCATATCATCGATCCGGATACCCTGTATCCTGCTACCCGTTACCACAGCGTCACGATCATCACTCCAGATTCCTCCGCTGCCGACTGCCTGAGCACCACCCTGTTCACGCTGTCGTTTGAAGAAGGAAATATAGTACTGGAAGAATACCGATCTGCTCACCCGGATACCACGATCGAAGCAATCTGGATCATGGATCAGGATAAAGCAGTCGACAGTGAATACAGTCATGAGACCGGCAGCTACTATATTGCTTACACGGCAGGACTGGAAGGAGCCATCACATGGCAGTAATTCAGGAAGTTCTTCTGGACACAGTCACTGATACCGCCAAGATTCTTCCGTTTCTGTTTCTCACTTATCTCTTGATGGAATGGATGGAACATGAAACCGGAAACAAGATGATCCGTTTTCTTGAGAATCACCGCAGAACTGCCCCGCTTGCAGGAGCTCTCTTCGGCCTCGTTCCCGAATGCGGCTTCTCTTCTGCCGCAAGCAGTCTCTATACAACCGGCGTCATTTCCGGCGGAACCCTGGCTGCAGTCTATCTCAGCACGAGCGATGAGATGCTGCCGCTGCTGCTTTCTTCCGGGGCAGGAGCCGGCGTGATTCTTCCGATTCTGGCAGTGAAGTTCATCGTTGCGCTGATCGCAGGATTTGCCGCAGACCATTTTGCAGAACACAGGAGAACAGATATCGAATCGTTCTGTGAACGGGAGCACTGTGATTGTGAAGACGGCATTCTGAAATCTGCCGTCATGCATACGCTTAAGATCACGATCTGGCTCCTTGCAGTTACTTTCGTGATCAATCTGATCATGGACAGCAGCGGCAATGACGTGATGCGCACGCTGATTGTCGGCCATCCGGCAGTCTCTGTCCTTACCTGCACGCTATTGGGCATGATTCCAAGCTGTGCTTCGTCCATTCTTCTGACAACTCTGTATATGGAGAAGGTCATCTCTTTCGCTGCAGTATGCGCCGGCTTGCTGGCCAATGCCGGTGTCGGCATGATGGTTCTCTTCCGGGTCAACCCGAACATCAGACATAACATCAAGATCGTCACCTACGTCTGGGCAGTCTCATTCGTCACCGGTCTGATTCTGAATCTGCTATGAGGAATCCTATGATTGATTCTGAAACCATCAGTTCCCTGATCCAGAAAGCTTCCGGCTTCTTCCGGCTCGATCCCGCAGACTCTGCAAAGGCGAAAGGCTATGGCAATTATGTAACCGACGCAGACCGCGGAATCGAGTCCTTTCTGAAAGAAGAACTTCAGAAGCGATATCCTATGGTCCAGTTCATCGGGGAAGAACAGGATAACTCTTCTCTCGATCTCTCCGCTCCCGTCTGGATCCTGGATCCGGTTGACGGGACGATGAACTTCATCAGGGATTATGCCCACAGTGCAATTTCATTAGCCTATGCAGAGCACGGAACCATTCTCCATGCATGGATTCTGGATCCGTATCGGAAGGAACTGTTTACTGCAGAACGCGGTCATGGTGCATTCTGCAATGGCAGGCCGATTCACGTCAGCAGCAGAGAACATCTGAAGGATTCCATCGTATTCTGCGGAACCAGCCCTTATCACCGTGAACTCTCATCCTGGTATTTCAGCACCATGCATGCAGTCTTTGATTCCTGCCAGGATATCCGGCGCACTGCGAGCGCAGTTCTTGACCTGGCGTGGACGGCCTGCGGAAGAGCAGATGCCTACTTCGAGCATGTATATTCCTGGGATCGGGCAGCAGGGATGCTGCTGGTCGAAGAAGCAGGCGGCAGAATCACTGACTTCCATGGGAATCCTGCTGAAGTCTTCGGCTTTGCAGAGATCGCTGCCGGCACTCCTGCAGTCCTTGATGAACTCCTCCCGATTCTGCAGAAAGAGGCTTGTCCTCCTGTCATTCTCTGAATATTGAAAAACAGGACTGCATCAGTCCTGTTTTCAGTTATATTCGCATCCATCCGGGGGCAGATGCCGGAAGAAGGAAAGCACAAAAGGCAGCGTGATCAGAGAAGAAATCGCTTCCGAAACTGCCTGAGCCATCTCCAGTCCATTCAGCCCGAAGCAGGTTGTGAAAATGATGATGATCGGAATCAGAACGATGCCGCTTCGCAATGATGCAAGGAAGGTCGCAGTCTTAGAGATCCCGATTGACTGAAACAGCATGTTTCCGTACATAGACATCGGCATGAGCCAAAGCGACATGCATTGCCATCTGAGTGCGGTTCTGCCGATGGCGGTAACTTCCGGGTCATCCCGGAAAATACGGACCAGCGGTTCCGCATTCAGAAACCCGAAAATCCCGAGCACCAGCATGATCGCAAATCCGGAACGCATTGCGTAGTCAAACCCTGCTCTCACTCTGCTGTAAAGCTTTGCACCGAAATTGAAGCCGCTGACTGGCTGGAAGCCCTGGCCGATACCGATTGCGATGCAGAACAGGAAGTTCACAAGACGCGTGCAGATGGAGATCGCCGCAATTGCCGCGTCTCCATAAATCCCGGCATAGTTGTTCAGCACCATCGTGGAAACTGAATTCAGTCCCTGGCGGGCAAGGGAAGGCAGTCCATCCTTTACGATCGTTGCTGCAACCGAAAACCGGCGGGTAAAATAACGGATATTGAAACTGCTCTGGGTCTTTTTCTGCAGATACGGAATCAGGAGAATTCCCATCGAAATATACTGAGAGATCGTGGTGGAAAGACCTGCACCGCCAATGCCCATATTGCATACCCTGACGAAATATGCATCTCCGAAGATATTCAGAATTCCGCCGGCAGTCAGCCCGATCATCGCATAGAACGCTTTGCCTTCATACCGGAGAATATTATTCATGACACAGCTTGACGTCATTGCCGGCCCGGCAATCAGGATGAAGAATGCATAGGTTCGGGAATACGGAAGGATCGTATCCGTGCTTCCGAGCAGCCTCATGAGCGGATCCATCCAGATGAGGCCAATCGCCATGAAAATCAGACCAGCCAGGATAGAGAGATAGAAGCTCGTGGACGAGAACTCTCTGGCTTCCCTGATATTCTTCGATCCGAGTCTTCTTGAGATATTGGACCCCGCCCCATGTCCGAACATGAATCCGAAAGCCTGGAAGATTGCCATCAGGCCGAATACCACACCCGTTGCGCCGCTGGCAGAAGTTCCGATCGTGCCGACGAAGTACGTATCTGCCATGTTATAGATATTGGTCACCATCATCGAGATGATGGTAGGGATACTGAGGCCGAGGATCAGCTTTCCCACTGGTGTTTCCGTCATCCGGCGGTATTGTTCTTCTGCCTGTTCATGATTCTCGCTCATACGCTTTTCCCATCCACGCTCTTGTTTCGATCAGCTTCTTCAGCTCCTCTACCGTATCGGCAATGCACTCTGCTTCGGAAAGTGTTTCTTCCGCTCCATACCCCCAGCTTACCGCAATGCACGGAATGCCGATGGCATGGGCACCGCGGATATCTGAATCCGTATCGCCGACCATGACTTCATGCCCGCTGCAGCCAGTCTGCTGCAGCAGATACCGCAGCACCTCTGCCTTGCTTTCCCGGGAGTGATCGAGACTTGCTCCGGCAATCCGCGCAAAATAGCGGGACAGATCAAATCGATCCATGATTTCTCTGGCAAGGACCTCCGGTTTCGAGGTTGCCACAAACAGCTGATATCCATCATTCTGAAGCTCTGAAAGCAGCTGGGGAATGCCAGGATAAACGTGATTCAGAAACTTTGATCCGTGTTCATTGTAATCAATCCGATACTGCCGGATCGCTTCATCTACCTGGTCCTCAGGGATGCCGAACTGCGGGAAGGTCACTGCAAGCGGAGGGCCGACAAACAGCCGGAGATGCGCCTCATCCGGGGCAGGCACCTTCATCTGCTGAAATGCATATTTCACGCTTTTCATGATTCCTTCACCGGAATCTGTCAGCGTTCCATCCAGGTCAAACAGCACAGCATCCTTCATGGCAAGCCCCCTCTTTTCTGATGCAGAAACGATAATACAGCCCCTCTGAACATGCAACCGGAATTGAACTTTTTCAGAAGACTGCCGATATAATAGGAACATGTCACAGAAAAAGCAATCCCGGAATTTCTGGATCTATGTCCTGCTTGCAGTCATCGCCGCGATTATTCTTATCTTTGAGCTTTCCTATCGTTCCGGCCGCACGATCACCATGCATGCAGCATGCGCCCCTGAAGAAGCACAGCAAGGCGATACTTATATTTATCACCTCTACGGCAGCCGGAAACACGTCAATGAGATCAGACTTGAGATCATACGGAAGATCTCAGAAGATGTCAGCACCGATAACCAGGCTGCTGCTGAACAGGCAATGGAAATCGCCGGAGAAAAGATCATGGAAATCCGAAGCTCAGAGGCCGTTACCGTCGCTTATGAGACGACCGGCACTGAAGAAAACTATCAGCTGCTTGTCACCATCACGGTCCTGCCTGACAATCTGACTTCTTCAGATTATGACTATCTCAATGCCAACCGTCTGATTCTGTTCGGAACGATCCCATGGGATACGGTTACCATGCAGGAAGCAGCAGGAATTCTGTCTTCGCAAGACTCGCTCACCTGCGCCTTTGACTCTGATCTTTCTCAATACAAATAAATTTCGGGGAGTAAACGAAAGTGGGTATGAAAATGGATATGCGTTACAATAGATCTGCCAAATATAAGAACACTTGAGCTGCTATTCGGCCTTATGTT